>JBGTMK010000670.1:0-3782 GCA_041743605.1 Nostoc sp. | reverse complement strand
GTCAATTCCCCAATCTTTCCAGGGCAAGTTTTCTGGGTTGCGATCGGATACGCACTTAATCGTCTTACCGTTAACGATGATAGAGTTATCATCGGCACTAATCTCAGCACCCTTGATCTTCCCTAGCATTGAGTCATACTTCAGCAGGTGAGCATTGGTTCTAGGGTCTGATGTGTCATTAATAGCGATAAGATCGATTTTACTATTCTCTCTACCCACCCAGCAACGCGCAAAGTTACGTCCAATCCGCCCGAAACCGTTGATTGCAACTCTAATCACAGTGTCTTGCCCTCTGTATTTATGCTTATATGTTGATATCGTTGACCCCAATCATATCGCAAAGGGGGGGGGCACTTTTAACCATAAAGTGTTAGATCAATAAAAAAACACATAATTTATTCAGATTTGTTCGAGTAGAGATTGTTGTTAGTGATATATGATCTGACCGTTTCCGGGACTAAATAACGAATTGACTGGCGTTCGCGGCACAATTTGCGAATTAGACTTGACGAAACTCCTACTAAAGGTATATTTAAGAGTTGCCAGTGAATGGTATATGACCGCTCCCTAAATTGTTGCTCAACTTGCTTGCAGATTAATTTGCTTTGAGTTATAGTCTCACCACCTAGCAGTCGGGGTGCGATTAACCAATCACACATTTGTGCTAGTTCGTGTCCACGGTACCAACGGGGTAAGGTTTGGAAAGTGTCCAAGCCAACAATCCAGTACCAGTGAGTATTTGGGTAAGAAGCAGATAAGTCAATTAGGGTGTTAATGGCATAGGAAGTCCCAGAGCGATTTGTCTCCACTAGTGAGACAGTAAACCCTGGGTTATCTTTTGTAGCTAATCGCAGCATTTCCACGCGATGCTCAAACAAAGCTGCTTCTTTGTGAGGAGGATTTAGGGATGGCACCCAAATTACCTTTTCAAGGGATACTTGATGCAAAGCTGTCTCGGCGATGAGCAGGTGTCCCCAATGAATTGGATCAAATGTGCCACCAAAAATTGCTATTTGCTGCATCCAGTTATGCCTGGGTTTTATGCAATTGAAAAAAGTTTCATTACCAATGTACTATTGTACTCAATTTATGCTTAGACTTGATGCAATTTCAAATCAGTTTCACTAAACAATGTATTATGTAGCCAATTCCAGTAAGGTAGCCAAAAAGATGTATTTGACATTACAAGAATTTCTTTCCCGATGTAGTCAAAATTTTCAGAATAATCTTAAGAACAGGTCAGAAATAGCAAAAACCTCTAACCAAGGTAAAATCATTCTGAACAAGGAAAACCAGAGCGGAAACATCATTTGGGCATTAAAGATAAACATGATACAGGAGTAGTTACGGTAAAAATCAAATTCCTGTTATGATACGCGTGTCATTTGTGATTATGGTGTGGTGTGGTGTAAGAGGAGCAATAAATGACTAATTTTGTAGATTTTAGTGGTAGACCATTTCATTTCATTGGCATCGGTGGCATAGGTATGTCTGCTCTGGCATACGTTCTCGCAAAGCGTCAATTTCCAGTATCAGGTTCGGATCTTCGTCCTAACCACATTACGCACAAGTTGGAATCTATCGGTGCTCATATTTTTGGTAAACAAGATGCAAGTAATCTTGAATTCTTTCGCCCTCATGTATTGGCGAATACAGTAGTATTAAATTCAGAAGAACAATTATCTGCTGATACTAAGTCAAAGCTGCCTCAAGTAATTTGTTCAACAGCAATAAACACTAATAATTTAGAATACAAAGCAGCGCTGGAATTAGGTTGTCCAGTTTTACATCGTTCAGATGTACTCGCAGCTTTAATTGCCGATTACTACAGTATTGCAGTGGCAGGAACACACGGCAAAACTACAACTAGTAGTATGATTGGCTATATGCTTTTAGAAGCTGGTCTAGACCCAACGATTTTAGTGGGTGGCGAAGTCAATGCTTGGGAAGGTAATGCTCGATTGGGACAAAGCCAATATTTGGTAGCCGAAGCAGATGAATCAGATGGTTCTCTGGTAAAACATGCTCCAGAAATTGGTATCATCACCAATATTGAACTCGATCATCCTGACCATTACGATACATTAGAAGAAGTAATTGACATCTTCCAGACATTTGCCAAGGGTTGTAAAACGTTGATAGGTAGCATTGACTGTGCTACAGTGCGCGATCGCTTACAACCCACAATTACCTACAGCTTACATTCAGATACTGACGCTGATTACACTGTCACTAATATTGATTATCGTGCTGATGGCACCACAGCTTTAGTTTGGGAAAGAGGCAAAGCTTTGGGCGTGTTGAAGTTGCGGTTGCTCAGTCGGCACAATCTTAGTAACGCCTTAGCAGCAGTGGCTGTTGGTCGCGCTTTAGGCTTAGAATTTGGAGAAATTGCCAAAGGTATCGCCACCTTTGAAGGAGCAAGACGCCGCTTTGAGTTCCGAGGTGAAGTCAATGGCATTACCTTCATCGATGACTATGCTCATCACCCCAGCGAGATTCGCGCTACTCTCGCCGCAGCACGTTTACAGGCAAGACCAGGGCAAAGAGTAGTAGCTATCTTCCAACCCCATCGCTATAGCCGGACACTGACCTTTTTAGAAGAATTTGCCGAGTCCTTTACCCATGCTGATTTGGTTGTACTGACTGATATTTACAGTGCAGGTGAACCCAATTTAGGGCAAATTAGTGGTGAACATCTAACGGCGGAAATTGCTAAACGGCATTCCCAGGTAGTTTATCAATCAACTTTACCCGCAGTGTGTGAGTACTTGCTACAAACATTACGCCCAGGAGACTTGGCGCTGTTTTTGGGGGCTGGGAACTTGAATCAGGTGATTCCTGAAGTAATTACGACACTTTGTGAGCCTGCTAAAGCCACATCCTAAGTGGAGACTTTGCGAAGGAAGTTTTATTTCTGAGCAAAGTGCCCCTTTAGCAACAGTTTTATCTATGAAATCTATTACCGTATCTTTGCGGTAAATAAACGTAAAAATTTTACCAAAACAAAGTAAAGATGACCATTTCCCAGGCAGCTGGAAACGTCTGCACAGTTTCTGCTTTGAATACAAAGAAACACCAAACAGCTAATTCGGTGGACAGTGAAGTAATTTACTTACCCAGTACTGATTGTGCGATTAAGTCCCAGGCTTCTTTGTCAGCGTTTACTTCCTATCGAGTTGGGGGAGCCGCTGATTTGTATGTTGCCCCCCGAAACTTAGAAGCACTGCAAGCAAGTATTAAATACGCAAAAGAGCGTGATTTAAAAGTGACAACACTAGGAGCTGGTTCTAATCTGTTGGTGAGTGATGGCGGTATATCAGGCTTAGTGATTGCTACTCGTCATCTCCGCTTCAGCAACTTTGACCCCCAAACAGGTCAATTAACCGTTGCTGCCGGAGAATCAATTCCCAGCTTGGCATGGGCAGCAGCAGAGTTAGGGTGGCAAGGATTGGAGTGGGCTGTTGGTATACCGGGAACAGCAGGAGGTGCCGTGGTGATGAACGCAGGGGCACATAATAGCTGTATCGCAGATATGTTAGTTAGTGCCGAGGTACTTTCACCCGATGGGACGCTAGAGACTCTTACCCCAGAACAGTTAGGTTATAGCTACCGAACTTCATTATTGCAAGGTGGCGATCGCATAGTCACCCAAGCCACATTACAACTCGCGCCAGGTGCAGACCCAGCAAAAGTTGTGGCAATCACCAGAGAACACAAAAAGCATCGTTTGAGCACCCAACCATACAATTTCCCCAGTTGTGGGAGTGTGTTCCGCAATC
>JBGTMK010000669.1:0-2671 GCA_041743605.1 Nostoc sp. | reverse complement strand
CCCCGGCTTTTTGAATAGGTAATTGAAATATAGTTCCATTCACAGGTGCTTTTAATTCTCGTTGTGCCAATTGAATATTTAAGGATTCAATGTGTCTTTGAGTCTGAGCTATTTCTGCATCCAAGGTGGTAATTTCTGTTTGGAAGTTCTTTTGTTGTTCCTCAATTCTTAGTAAAGCTAACTTAGAAGAACGATTTAAAGTTTGATAACTACTTTGTTGTTCATTGAGTCGCAACTCTGCTTGAGTGATATCAGCTTCGCCTTGTTTAATAACTCGTTCATAACTACTTTGTTGTTCTGCCAAACGCAACTTTGCTTGTTGGATATCTGATTGACTTTGTTCATATAACTTTTCTTTTTCCTTAGCGATTTCTTGCTTTTCTACTAAAATAATTTCTGGAATGACTCTTTCTTGGTAGAGTTGGCGATATCTAGCTTCTTCTTGTTGAGCGAGTACTAAACTACTTTCCATAAAATTACTTGCAGTTTTACTATAGTCAAAATTCTGTTTAGCCTGATTTACTTGAGCAAATTTTTCTGATTTTTGTAATTCATAGGCATTTTTTAATGCCAGTAAATTCTGTCTTGCTTGGTCGATTTGTGCTTGTTTTTCTAAAGCTTGCGATTGATTTTGTTGTCCCTGAGTTGTCAAAGTAATTACTAACTGATTTTTTGTAGAATTTAACTGCGTTCGCCTATTTAATTGCCCTTCTAGTTTATCCTGTATTTGCCGTAGTTCAGCTTTAATCAAATCTACATCCAACACTAATAAACTCTGTCCAGCCTTAACTACTTCACCTTCTTTGACTCGAATCTCTGTCACAGTACCAGACACTGCACTATCTAATCTAATTGTCTTACCTTTAGGCTCAACTCTTCCCCTAGCTGTACCTGTTTCATCAACTTTAGATAACATAGCCCAAGGTAAAGCTATAGAAACAAACACTACTAAAAAATACAGTAACCCCCTTGTCCAAACTTGAGGTAAGCTATCCAATAATTCTTTCGTAGCAAAAGACCAATCTGTATTGCCTTGAACTATTGGATGAGATATTAACTCTTCTTGACATAGTTCATCCTGCTCAATTTGTCTTGTTCCTTTACCATTCCACAAATTTGCCATAATTTTACCTAAAAAACTTCTGCGCTACAAAAAAATACAAATCCTAATTACGAATTACTTAGGCGTTAGCCTTTCCTTCTCTTTACAGGACACTCCACGTTGCTTCACCATAGGATTACGGAGGCGTAAGTCTAGCCGCGGGCTATTCTAATTACCCCCAAGTTGCTGTTGATTGAGATAGAAATAATGCCCACGTTTTGCCATCAATTCATCATGAGTACCACTTTCAATCAGCACACCTTTATCTAAAACTAAAATCAAATCTGCATTCTTGATAGTAGAAAGACGATGAGCAATAATTAAAGCAGTTCTTCCCTGAAGAATTTTTTTTAAATTCTGCTGAATTATTCTTTCTGACTCAGTATCAAGATGAGAAGTCGCTTCATCCAAAATCAACAACCGAGGATTACCTAATAATGCCCTGGCGATCGCAATTCTTTGTTTTTGTCCTCCAGATAACAAGCCACCACCTTCACCTATTTGATTTTCATAACCCATAGGTAACTTTTTAATAAACTCATCAGCACCAGCTAATCTTGCTGCTTCTATAACTTCAGCTAAACTGGCATCAGGATTTCCTAAACTTATGTTTTCTCGAATAGTATTACCGAACAAAAAAGTATCCTGATCAACAACTCCTATCTGCTGACGTAAGGAAGGTAAAGAGATAGTATTAATATCATGTCCATCAATCAATATTCTACCTTCATTAGTAGTATACAACCCTAACATTAACTTAGAAATTGTGGTTTTTCCAGAGCCACTACGCCCTACTAAAGCAACTGTTTGACCAGCTTTTATTCTAAAACTAAGATTTTCCAAAGTGTTGAACTCACTTTCTGCATGATAGCGAAAAGTCACATTTTCAAAACACACTTTTCCTTGAATTAAGGATAGAGATTGCCGCATTTTTTGTTGTAAATCTTCTTCAGGTTCAGCATCTAAAACATCATTAATGCGTTCCATAGCAATGATTACTTCCTGTAACTCATTCCACAGTACAGTTAATCTTTGGAAAGGTGTAATAATATGACCTAGTAGCATATTAAATGCTACTAGTTGTCCAACTGTTAACTGATTTTCAATTACTAAACTAGCTCCAAACCACAACAAGGCAGTAGATGCTATAGCTTCGATAGTATTACTAAAAATTTGGAGGCGATTGCCAATAACTTGTCCAGAAAAATTAGTTTTTACCTCTTTCTGTAACAACTCTTCCCAATGCCAACGGACTGTTTGTTCTACAGCTGTTGATTTTATTGTTCGTATACCAGTCAGTATTTCAATCAGATAACTACTTTCTTTAGCAACGGCATTAAATATCTCTCTCGATATTCTTTGCAAGAAGGGTGTAGCAATCAACGCCAGCAAGAAAAACGGTGGCACGATTACTAACGATAGCAACGCCATTTTCCAACTGTACCAAAACATTAATCCTAGATAAATAAATACAGTAATTAAATCTAGGATAATTGATAATGCTTCACCCGAAAGAAAGCGTTGTATTTTATTATTTTCCTGCAAGCGAGAGATAATATCTCCCACATA
>JBGTMK010000668.1:0-7135 GCA_041743605.1 Nostoc sp. | reverse complement strand
GTAGAGAATTAATCGAAATGGTGATTTATGTTGGTTTACCACCAGCTAGAGAAAGATTTGAAGAACAACGCAAAACCAAAGAGAAATTTGTATATTGGGCTAAAAATAACGGCTTTTTAGTAGTTGCAAAAGAAGGAAAAGCCAAAGGAGAAGAATATGAAACCAACATCGATGTTGTCATGGCAATGGATGCAATCGAATTAGCATTAGAAGTCAAACCCGATATCGTTGTCTTGGTGACAGGAGATTCAGATTTTGCCTATTTAGCAGAAAAGTTGCGACGAAGAGGAATGCGAGTAGAAGTTGCATCCGTAGAACAGTCATTAGGTAGTGAGTTAAAAAATGCCGCCAACAGTATTATCGACTTAATAGAAGTATTTGACTCATTTAACCCTCAAAATAGTAATCAAACATTCCACAGAATCGGTAACGCCAACATATTTGATTAACTCTAATATTAATTAATTCGGCAATTAATTAAACCAGTTGTCAGTCATAAAATCATAGCAATCATGCGAACAATCAACGGTAAATTGATTATCCAAGAAATACACGATCCAGATAATGTAGAAAAACAAATAATGAAATTTAGTCAACAGCAAAACGAAAAATATCATCAGGAACTCAACAACATCCAAAATCACCTCAGCAAACTAGACAAAAGATGCATCCTTCTCGAAGAAGCGATCGCCCGACAGTTTATGCAGTTTCTCATCATTAATATTTGCGGTGTGATTGGATTATTTTTCCTATGGTTTTGGTTTAATAGCAACCACCAAGCAGGCAATCAGCCTACAAAACAATCAACCCAGCCAACAGTGCAGCAACTACAGAAATAAACTAGCGGCTAAATACGAAAATACATATCAAGGAGAAAATATGCGGGCAGTAATCAATGGTAAATTAGTGGATTTACCTCAAGGTACAACAGTAGAACAATTGCGGAAAAAGTTTCCCGAAATTGGCAACGATGATGTCATGGAAGAAGGGTTTGGTGGAACTAAACCGTTAAAAAATAATGAAGCTCTCAAAGAAGGTTCAAAAGTATGGAGTGTACCCAAAATTGTCAAAGGAATGGGAGATTTTATTTTGTAGTGTAAGTGCCTTACACACTTGATAAGTAGGGAGGCACAATTATTTGTAAGATGCGATAGCATTTTCACAAAGCCTTTACAGCACTTACGGCAGCTATGAGGTACATCCCCAAATCTGAAAGCTTTGATAGGAGAGAGCAAGGAGAAAAACTGTATTGCATAATAGCCGCAAGCGCTGTAACCCTTTAAAAGCATCGGTTACGCTACGTTAACTCATCTTAGGTTTAATTCAACCCACCTACTTACAAAGGGGATTTTCTAAGTTCCACTACCTATTTTTTTTCAAAATTGGAATTTTCTCAAGGGTTTATGCTGCCTAACGCTAAATAAATTGAACGCAAACAGGTAAATTATGACAATTACAATTACTCAGGACAAATTAGAATTTCAACCAAATTCAAGATTAATCGAAGAACTCAAAATTTTAGAAAAACTAGCCAAGAATATTATCGTTGGTAATAAAACAATTGAAAATCTCAGATACACGGCAATTTTAATCAAAGGAATGCCCCTGTCATCCCAAAAATTCACCGTTTCTAATAGTGATGTTTTATTCCTACTACCACCTGAATATCCCCAACTACCACCCATCGGCTGTTATCTCAATTACCCTTGGAACACCACCGGAGAAGGAGATCATCACTTCACCAGACAGAGCTATTATGGAGCGCCATTTTTAAGCGATGAGGGATGGTATTGGTACTGTGTTGGACTCGGAGGAGGATTTAACCGCGAAGTCTGGTTAAACTCATGGAAACCCAGTCAAAAAGTCGATAAAGGACATAATTTAGCGACACTATTTGTTACCGCCCGTCATGCAATTAATAGCGACGACTAATTGCAATAAATACGTGGGATGGAATTAACTAGGTTTAGGGGTTTAAGTCCCCTGATTCTATCAAGCAACGCGTTTTGTGTCGTGGTCTAAATCCCCCGAACTTTTGTGGACGGAAACCGTCCCCACAAACTTCTCTTGGGAGCAAAACGTAATTGCGTTAGCGAGTCCGCGTACTCTGTAAGAGTTGCAAGCTAGGCTTTTAGCGTTTCGTAGAGAGCGTCATTGTGAATTGCGAATTGTTTTAATCACACTTAAATAAAATTGCGAAAAATATCCAATGAAATCTCAGAATCAACTCCCAGAATATTTACTACACATACCCCCAAAAATGTGGCAGGAATTTTGCAAAAGTATGTTAGAATCTCGAAATATTAACGAAGAAGTCATTGGCTTCTTTTTCTGTAAAAGCCATCAAATCTCCAAACTCAAGATTCGCTACATTCCTAAAGCTTGGGTAGTTCCTTTACAAGATTGTTACGAATTACAATCGAATAGTGGCTTAGTATTAGCACAAAAATTCCATTCTTACATATTAGAAAAGTATCTTAAAGATGGACTGCATGTGGTTCATATTCACACACATATTGGCGAGTTCATGCCTGAATTTTCATCTGTTGATGATTATTATGAATCGGAATATGCTAATTTTCTGACTCATAAATTTTCTCAAAAAATTCGTTTAATTTCTGGAGTATTCAACCAGTCATTACAAAAAGGTAAATTCCGGATCTGGAACAGAAAAGGCAAAAATTATTATCATATTGATTTTTGTAATTCATACCTAGAAATAGGTAACTTTGATGCTAGTTTCGCTTCAGATACAGTACAAGAAGAGTTTGAGCAACCATTTAATAGTCAATATCAAGATGTATTTGATAATCCGACAATTTCAAGTTCCTTCTCAAAAAAAATCATGCAATCCACGACGAAATCAATTTTTACCCAGCAAAATTCTTATAATAATCAAAATTTGATGTTTGCCAGACAAAAAATATTTGGTGATGTCTGTCAAAAGCAACTTTACGAACTCAAAATCAGCCTCATTGGTTGCGGTGGAATCGGTGCAAGTTTTGCTGAATCATTAGGGAGATTGGGAGTAAAAAATTGGGTTTTCATTGACAGCGATCGCCTGGAAACAGTCAATCTCAATCGAATGCCAGGAGCCACCCCAAAAATGGTCGAGCAACAATGGTATAAAGTCGATTATGTCAAATATTTAATTAAAAAAATCTACCCCACAGGTTCCAATGTCAAAGCTATCCCCACATCATGTAATAACGAAATAGCTCAGACAGAAATAGCCCTATCTGATTTAATCGTAGTAGCAACAGATAATCATCTCTCCCGCAAACAAGCCCAGGAATTAGCATTGACATATATGCGTCCTCTGGTTTGTCTGGGTACTCACATCGATATCAACCCGTCTGACAACACACCACGAATGTTTTGTCGTGTCACTGTTCCACCTTTGGGGGGTGATTGGTGCTTGATGTGCGGTAATATTATTAGCCTGCAAAAAGCAGCCGTCGAATCCGCACCCACACAAATCAATCAAATGGTGAATCGCGCAGGCTATATAGAAGGAGTCAACAACCCAGCAGTATTTTGGTTAAATAGTATTTGTGCGAGTACCGGAGTTGGTGTAATTCACGGTATAGTCAGCGGTTTTCTCAACCTAGATACTGGCATTGATTGGATTTACGAGTTTCCCAATTCCGTTTGGCATCAAACAGATACAAAGTATCTAGAAACACCTGATTGTTATTTCTGTTCTCAGTCTAACGGCTTAAAAACAGAGACTGAAGATATTGATAGAGAAAGCGATGTTGAAAATATGGACTATTGGTAGTAAGTAAGTCGGCGTGAAAATTTCAATGCCAGTAGATCAAAAACTTTTGTAAGTTGACGAAATAACAAGGGTTTCAGCCGCCGTTTTTGGGTTGATAGTGAAGAAGGCAGAAGGCAGAAGGCAGAAGGCAGAGGGCAGAAGGAAGAAGGAAGAAGGAAGAAAAGGTACCACCCTCGCCCGCAAGTGGCGCGAAAAAGTAGGAATATTCTTTTCGAGATGCACAGCACAAAAAAAGATGCGTCCGTAGCACTTACCTCTTCCCTTCATGGGAGAGGTGTTCCTTCTGCCAACTGAGCCTCCAGCATAAGTGCCTTGCCGCCTTTGGCGGCTTGATGAGTGCGATCGCCTAATTTTTAGTTATTGTCGTCATTCGCATAACTAGACGGTTTTTTCGTGTTGTCACTGTTAAATTCATAAGTATAAAAATTACCCAGTCAAGTGATTTGAACTGTAAACATGAAATCCCACAATACTAGAGGCGATCACCTCCATCTTTTGACTTGAGAAGTTGAATAAGAAAACAGATACGCCAGAATTCAGGAGTCAGAATCACTCTCGTGGGGGATTCAGACCCGCCACTCATTGTAGACCACAAAACAAGAAAATTTGGTGGGGGTCTTAAACCCATTTATTCAGACGCTCGTTCGCGGAGCGTGCCGTAGGCAAGACTCGCTTGCTGCCGGCGCTATCCGCCAGTTGCACAGAATACCCAACTGAATTCTGGCTCCTGACTCCTGAATTCTGTTTGATAATTTCCCCATTCATGTATTTGCCAAGATTAAGATTATTTACCTCAGACAAAGGAAAAAAAAACTATGCTCAATACTTCACTCATCAACTTTTTAAAACCCTCTGAGAATTCTTCAATTAACATCAAAAAGATGTTATTAAGCGTCACAGTTTCTCTGACTTGCTTGAATCCAAGTATGGTATTAGCTCAATATAACTACGAAATTAAACAATTGCTACAACGGAAGGAGGATTACAAAATACAAACAGAGAATCTACAGACAGAAATGGGTTTTTATATGCTAACAAATCCCAAAGCTTCTGCTGCTTTATTAGTTTCAGGAGTAGGGATTGCAGCAATCTTAGAACAAAATTTAGATCCAACTACCAAAGTACTCTTGACAGGCATGGGAATAGTTGGAACTAATTATTGTTTAAATCAGAAAAATTTTCAACGTTGTGCTGAAGTCGCTGCCAATTTAACTTCCTATGCTGTTCAAATCGATAACTATAATCGACAAATAAACTCTATTACACAGGAAATAATCTCATTACAAAACTCTAATTAATTTCGTCAGTTGCATAACTAACTGAGCATTCATTCTATTGCCACCATTTGTGAACTCATAAATATCAAAACGCGAAATACACATTTGAATCGGGAGATGAAAATCATGAGTAACATTGATAGACACATCCATAACGAATCCGCCTCCAATATCCTTGAAGTAATGAGTGTAAGTGAAACTAATACTATGGATACGGCAACGGCACAAACTTCTGTCAACGAAGGATACCGATTTGGTAATGATTTAGAAAAAGCCACCAAAGTTCGTCGAGAAACTGCTGAAATTTTAAATAAAACAGCAGACATATTGATGCAATCAGAAATAGCAGGTGAAGATAGCTCTGGAAAATTGGGATTTGAGCAGGATATCGTATATCTCAATAATGTTAGTGAAAATTTGCGTCAAGGTGTATTTCGATTACTCGTGCTAGGAGATATGAAACGAGGTAAAAGCACCTTATTAAATGCCATTATTGGGGAAAAATCTTGCCTACAGGTGTTAACCCTTGCACAGCAGTGCTGACTGTTGTTCGTTATGGAGAAAACAAACAAGTAATTATTCATTTTAATGACGATAAACGACCCGAAGCAATGGATTTTGATAGCTTTAAAGAACGCTACACTATACCTCCCGATGAAGCCAAGAAATTGGAAGAAGAAGGAATAGCAGCGTTTCCAGATGTAGAATACGCCGTTATCGAGTATCCCCTAGATATTTTAGAGAAGGGAGTAGAATTAATTGACAGTCCTGGCTTAAATGATACCGAATCCCGAAATAATTTAGCTCTGGGTTATATCAATAACTGTCATGCAATTCTTTTCGTTCTTTCTGCTACGCAACCATGTACTCAAGCAGAGCGGCGTTACTTAGAAAATTATATTCATGACAAAGAATTAGCTACTTTTTTCCTGATTAATAATTGGGATTTAATTGCTCAAAAAATAGAAGATGAAGATGAATTACCAGAAGCTGAAAATAAACTTCGTCAGGTATTTCAAAGCAATCTGTCTCCTTATTGTCAAGACAACGGCAGAAATCTCTACGAGCAACGAGTATTTGAGCTAAATTCTTTAGCAGCTTTTAAAGCCCGTACAAAAAATCCCTCTGGTTCACTAGAGGGGACTGGGTTCGATAAGTTTTTCGATGTCTTACGCCCTTTCCTCACCCAAAAAAGAATTATTGCCGAGCTACTAAATGTCAAAGGTTTAGTTCGTCAAATCTATCATCAAGTTCACGAAGCTGTGGGAATACGCATAACTTTACTAGATACAGGAGCAGAAGAACTAAAACAAAAAATTCAAGAGGTTCAGCCGGAATTCAATCAGTTGGTTGAGATTAGAGATGGATTTCAACATGAAATCCGGACTAAATCAGAACGTTACGCTAATGAATTGGCAGATGATTTCTGTAACTATCTTTCTAATTTAGATAGTACATTTGAAACCGATTTTTCCCCGTACCAACCTGACTTGAAAGTGTTTGATTTACTTAAAGGTGGTAAACGAAAAGAGTTTCAAGATAATTTAGAACAGGCATTTAATCAGTATTCTAATGACAAGATAGCAAACTGGACTAAAAAAGCAGAACAAAAACTCAAAGAAGCTTTTTCTCAAATTGCTCAAAGTGCCGAAAATTATGGCGATGCTTATACCCAAGTGACAGATAAAATTTATGCAAAACTGAATGAACAAAAAATAGAAACAGGAACAGTTTCTTCTGAAGAACGAACTCCTGGCTGGACGAGATGGGCAGGGGCTGCTGCTGGGATATTTTTAGGAAATCCTGCGGGGGCTGCTTTAGTAGGTTTTGGAGCTTTAGATTGGAAAAGTTTAATTGGTCAATTTCTGACTGCTGTAGGAGCTAATATTTTTTTACTATATGGTGGTGGGACTTTTTTAGGACCAATAGGTATAGCTTTAGCTGGTTTAGTTGCAGGCGCTGTGCAATTACGATTAGCAAGAAATAAGTTAGTCAAGTTAACTAAAGAAAAAATGAAAGAGAGTTTGCCGAATGTTGCTAAGGCAGAAAGGATCAAAGTTTATAATTTCGTGAAAGA
>JBGTMK010000667.1:0-4473 GCA_041743605.1 Nostoc sp. | reverse complement strand
TTGCAGTACCTGATTTTTACCACTTGGGGAGATTTTCAGAACTTTTGTATTGAGATGTAAATCTCCGCCCTGCTGTTGAATTAGCTGGGCATATTTTAAACAAACTTGCTTGTAATTAACAATACCAGTTGAGGATACCCGAATTCCACCTACACATTTTACGTGAGGTTCAATTTCCTTGACTTCTTCGGGGCTGATTCTCTGGACTTCTATGCCATTGTCTAAGCCGCGTTGGTAGAGATTTTCTAAGCGTGGTAGTTCTTGTTCTTCAGTTGCAACAATTACCTTACCACAAACTTCATGGTCAATTCCATGTTCTTGGCAGAATTGTACCATTGAACGAGAACCATCACGACAAAATTTAGCTTTGAAACTACCTGGCTTGTAGTAAATACCAGAATGAATCACCCCGCTATTATTGCCGGTTTGGTGAAATGCCCATTGACTCTCTTTTTCTAGTACTAAAATACGCGCATTGGGATAGCGTTTTCCTAGAGCTAACGCTGTAGAGAGTCCAACTATTCCCCCACCTATAATCGCAAAATCATACATTAGTATTATCGCACTTCAAGTTACAGTAAATTTATTTGTCATTTGTCATTTGTCATTTGTCATTGGTCATTTAACTTCTGACTCCTGACTTCTGACTTTCTTTCTACCATACCTTCCAAGGAGCTTGGTTGTTTTTCCACAGCCCTTCGAGATAGTTTTTATCACGTAAAGTATCCATTGGTTGCCAAAAACCATCGTGTTTAAAAGCAGATAGCTGTTCCATATCAGCTAGCTTTTCTAATGGCTCTTGCTCCCACACTGTAGAGTCATCGGCTATTAAGTTAATTACTTCTGGTTCTAACACAAAATAACCGCCATTAATCCAGGCTCCATCACCTTCAGGTTTTTCCCGAAAACTGGTGATTTTAGTTTGCTCATATCCTAAAGAAATAGCACCAAAACGTCCGGCTGGTTGAACGGCTGTGAGTGTTCCTAAGCTATTTTGTTCTTTGTGAAACTTAACTAGCTCGGTGATATTAATATTACTTACACCATCACCATAAGTAAAGCAAAAAGTCTCATTACCAAGATGTTCGCTGATTCGCTTTAAGCGTCCACCTGTCATTGTATTATCACCCGTATTTACTAAGGTGACGCGCCAGGGTTCAGCATACCCAGAATGCACGTTCATCTGGTTAAAGCGCATATCAAAGGTTACATCTGACATATGTAAAAAGTAGTTAGCAAAATACTCTTTAATTATGTAACCTTTGTAACCACAACAAATGATGAAGTCATTAATGCCGTGGGCTGAGTAAGTTTTCATGATGTGCCAGAGAATTGGCTTACCACCAATCTCAACCATCGGCTTAGGTCTGATACTAGTTTCTTCACTGAGGCGTGTACCAAGACCTCCAGCCAAAATCACCGCTTTCATGCAATTACCTCGGAGATTTGTAGGGATATGATTATCAGGAAAGAATTCAGGAGTTAGGAGCCAGAATGGGATAAACGCCCCGCTACCGCTAACAGAATTTAATTCTGTGCGACTGATGTTAGGGTAGCGGTAGCGAGTCCGCGAGTGTCATCCGTTCGCGTAGCATCTCGTAGAGAGCATCTGAATAAACGGTGTTTTTGCACCCCACTAAATAAATGTATGATTTAGTGGTTTTTAATCAGTGGCGGTCTTGTTCTGACTTCTGAATTCTTTTTCAATTTACTTTATCGATATGAAGAGGATGCACTTACGATGGAGAAAAATTTCTTTCTGATTTCTTTATTCTCCGTCAATAATCTAACTGTAATTTCCGGCAAAATTATGAAGGAAATATAAATTAAAATCTTTTCTATATAAATGCTCTATGAATATCTATAAACAGGGAAATAAATTACTCGATTAAATAAAAATATTACCTATAAAATAACTAGGATTAGCCTCAGCTAACCCTAGTTATGCTTGATTCTTTCAATCAAAACTAACTAGAAGTAAGTTTTGTTACTTACTTCTAGTTAGTTTTTTCCATATTACCTGGACTGTGGAATAAAGGATCACATTTGTTTTCTACAACTACACACATATTACTGAGTGCTTGCTGATAGTTATCCATATCATCTTTCTCAAGAAAGATTTTGGCAGATGCCTGTATATCTTCGATAGCTTGCGCCTGGTTTTTGTTAGATTCGCTACCGCCATATTGTGCCAATTCATAGCGAACCATACCTCGTTTGAGATATGCTTTTGCTAGTTTGGGGCTGATAGTTAATGCTTGGTTAAAGTCAGCGATCGCTTGCTTATATTCTTGCTCATAATTGCTGCTATATTGAGCAATTTGATAATAAACAACACCCCGCTGAAAATAAGCTTCTGCCTTGGAGACATTAAGTTTTATTGCTTGAGTAAAATCTTTAATTGCTCTTTTGTAATCTTGTTGAGATTCACCGCTGTATTTAGCCATTTGGGCGCGGACAATCCCCCGTCTGATATGAGCTTCAACTTCATTAACATCCAGACCAATAGCCCGATTATAGTCAACGATCGCTAGGTTATATTCTTGATCAGGATCGTTGCTATACTCGGCGAGCATATAGCGGGCATTACCCCGATTCACCAAAGCTTTGATTTGATTGGGCTGGATTTTGAGAGCTTGACTATAATCTTTAACTGCTCCTTCGTAGTCTTTTAGGTTATAGCGGGCATTGCCACGATTTACAATCGCTCTAGCATGGGTAGGTTCTTGTTCAATTGCTGCGGTAAAGTTGACAACTGCTTTGTCATAATCTCGCTCTTTGTAAGCAGCATAACCTTGCTGATAGGCATCAGCGAAACTGAGTTTGTTATTTGTCTGGCGAGCCTTCAATGTTTGTTGGGTATAAGCATTTTGGGAAACCAACGGCTGAGTAAATTTAATCATTAAGTCCGCATATCCCAATAAACCAAAACCCAACAAACAACAAAGAACCGGGTACAATTTTGACTTCTTGGAACGTTTATAAGATGAACCCCTCGAAGTCATCATTGGCTGCCAGTAATTTAGCTGCGGTGACATGGCTCGCTGTGGAAAACGCGGTGTCTGGGTGTACTGCTTTCTCGGTTTGATTCGCGGTTGGAGATGTTCTCTAGCTTCTATAGCTCGATGTGATGGGAAGGGGTCACGTCCGCCTAACCGCACGGTACGTTCACACCACGGACAACTACGCATGTGGTTGTTGTAGCGATGCTGGGGATTTGTTGTGCAGGTAATTAGAGAATCTTCCGCTTCAGCGATTGCTGAGAGCCAAGTTTGGGCACTGGGGCGTAGTAGTGGGTTGTTGTGACCCTCTTCAAAACAACGGACAAATAGTTCTTGTAGGCTGGGATGAAGAATTTCCCAAGGGGGTGCAATGGGTGTTGGTAGGTAGGGTACGTAACGCTTTTGGCTGTAAGTGAAATGACCCGATGCAATGCGGGCTTCGTAAGGTGGTGGCTCAATAGCACCTTGAAAAATCCCCGAAAATGGGTGAGTACCTTCCATTAAGAGTTGGAATACCAGCACCGCTAACCCAAATAAATCGTGAGAGATTTCGCGATCGTGCTGGGCAAAAGTTTTATTCTGTAGTTCTGGTGGGGTAAACTCTGGTTTACCTACTGGGCAACGATAAACAACATTATTGTTGTGTGGGTCGGTTACTTGGAAAGAGTCTGTGTCTATCAAAGTCACCAGTGCTGTGTCACTGACGAGGATATTGGACTCGTTCACATCACCAATACAATATCCACTAGCGTGCAAAGCGGCAAAAGCCGCCGCCAGGTTACGAGCCGTGCGGAGCAGGTACTGATAGTTGAATAGGGGGCAGTGTTGGCGACGGGTTCTAGGGTTGTAAAAGTCGATGATTGGACGCATCCCCTCAATGCGTGGCATCAAAAAGCCAAGGATGCTATTTTTGCCATCTGCCGCCCGTAATAAATCCTCTGGCCAAGCGATAGAGATATGCCCTAAACTCGCCGTAGGGTTTTCTGGCGGGTTGGCAAGCATCGCCTGGAGTTTATCAGCATGGGCAGTGGTTGGCTTGTGGTAAATCTTTGCCACCAAGTTGTTATCGGATGGCACTGCATAAACACAAGCTTCACCGCCACGTCCCAAACTGACATTGAGACTGAGGATTTCTTTTCTAGGGGAACAACGTAGTACCTGCATAATGAAATTACCGCTAACGGGAGTTATTGTAAGATGTGAAACCTGTAAATTTTTTGCTTATGAGTTGTTGAATGCAGCTACAATGAGTGTCAAATCATCATCAGTGCGTTGCGTAATCCGTTCTGAATGTAAAAATTTTACCAATTGCTCCTTTGCTTCTGTCTTATCCTCGCTATTAGCTACAAATTCAAACAGTGGAAAAAAGAAGGGTTTGTGAGGTTCGCCAACAACCATATTCAAAGCCAGCATTTGTAGTCCGTCGGTGATGATGCCAACATTTACTATGTCTGTGCGCCAGACTTTCATC
>JBGTMK010000666.1:0-2640 GCA_041743605.1 Nostoc sp. | reverse complement strand
TCTTGCTTCATCAACATTACTAAGAAATCTGCACTCCGCAGCATGGCAACCGTTAACAAAAAGATTTCGCGCCACCTGGGTTCAGTAATATGACTCACCAGACGTTCTAACGGTTGTTCTAATGCTTGTAAATTATAACTGGCAACAATTTTTCGAGCAGTCAGGTATTCTTGAAACGTCAAATAAGAGAAAGAGAAAATTCCCCGCACTCGTTCTGCTAGTAATCCATGTTGTAACTCTATCGCCTGAAGTACCTCTTCACTATCTAATTGCAATTCCTCTGGTTCCGTCGAAGCATTCGGCAAATCACCGATATAATCGCTAATGTATTGTTCAACAATGCGTTGTTCAAAAAAGTAATTACCCTGCTCAAATGTCGCGCTCGCAAACTGACTCAGCAACTTCAGCTTTTGTGGTAATAAAAAACCTTCGTACATCTCATCCCGCTCAATTCCTTTACTCTCGTCCCATTTACCCAGGAGCAGGTCTAAACACTGCTTATAAAACGCAGATTTTTGGTTTGGGAATTTGTTCTGGTGATGAAAAACCCAGCAGGCGAGATGCAAAAACAAGGGAGTAACAGCAAGTCTGCGAAATTGCAAATTTTCAGGTAAATCTAGTTTCTCAATAAACTCAAATGCCTGTTCTTGTTTATCCTGGATGTTCGTTTTCGTAACTGCTGTAAACCACTTCTGAGCAAAAGCAACAATCTGATCTTGACTAAAAGGGGCAATTTCAACATCTGTAAAGCGTCTGAGGTTGAAAGCTTTAGCTGCCGTGCGGCAGGTGACGACAAACATATTCTTTTGATATTTTTCAGATAGTCTGCGAATCTCATTGACGACACCAATGCTCTGTTGATGGAGTACTTCATCTAGTCCATCCAGCAATAGCAACACTCTGCCCTCTAACAACAAAGTTTCCAGCACAGATGGATCTGAAATTCCGCAGGTGAGAAATTCTTTGCAAATATAGTTCAGTAAATAGAACTCTCCTGCAACTCTCGTTTCGTCGGCAAAATCTCTTAAGGTGACAAAAATAGGAACCCGATTTGCAGCAAATCTCCCTCGGTTGCATTGAATCGCCAGATGTTGTAAAAAAGTAGTTTTACCTGCTCCCGGTTTACCCAACACCCGCAGCTTTGAATAAGTTTGAACTGCCGCCATCCCCGCCATTTGTGTTTGGGATACTTCACCTAAACCAAAGCGATCGAATTCTTTTGATGTAAACTTTTGCAAATCAGCAAACTCTAACCACTGAAGGCTTGCAATCTCCTCCAAAATGTTGACATCGATGTAAATGTCGTCTATTATAACCGGGCGAGTAACATCTAATAACTGCAAAGTGCCGCAGTGGTCTTGAATTTTATCAAAGCGTTGCGATCGCACAAATTGTACTAGAGCATCAATATCCAAAAATTCAGCAGCAGCAAGTTCTTTTGATTTGCTTAATTCTTCGGGAGGATTAGCCGCAATTTCCCGCCAATTCAACGACAACACAGAGCAAATTTCTATAAAGATATGACGTTCAACCGAACGCCCACTAAAAAACCGCCAAATTGGTTGGCGAGTCTTTAAGTTGACTTCAAAAGCCAAATTGTCTTGTGTCCAACCCTTATAAGCGAACGCTTTTTTAGCTTGTTCAATCCCGGCGAGTGATGCTTGGAGCGATCGCTTGACCATAGAAGCCTACACACATCAAATAAGAATTCTTCAAGTTGACATTATTGCAACATACAGTTTCGGAACTACTTAGAAACTATTTGAGTTATTTTTAAATGCTAATGATTTATTTAAAGCATCTTCCGGTAATATCCTCTCATTGGATTATTCTCAGTTAAACATGATTGCTTTAAGTATTATTTTTAACTTTTGATTTTGTGTATTAGGAAATTTTAGTGTATTTAGTAACTCTAGTGCTGCGGCAATCTAAACTTTATGTACAATTAAATAGCCGCTGTTATTGTACCACTCCTTTAGAAACCATTTATAAAGTAAATCTTTAGGAGGTTAAACGACGCAACATAATGCGAGTCATAACAGCATACAGCGCTTCCTGCTGTTATGAAGTATAGTTTCTCCTCTCCCCGCTATCTCCTGTATCTTTTCAGTACTGAGAACGTACCTCACAATAGCGGGAACTGCTGTATATAGCAGCCTCACTCATTTCAGAGCAGCAATTCTCAATCTTTGCTAAGGCAACGATATGGTTAAACCAAGCAAATGTTCTTTCTACAACAAGCGCGCTTGGGTAAAACCTCAAATTGTTTTTCTTTACGGTGCATTACCTCAACTTGAGCTTGAATCATTATATAGGAATCGTACTTGAATCTTGCTAAGTATACTGAGAAACAAACCTTTGTATGGCAAGCTTCTAGCAAATTTGGTTTTTCAGAAATCAAATATGAGTCCTATAGGACTTACGCACTGTACAACTTAATCATGGTATGCATATACGAAAATGGGTCGTTTCAGCCTTTTATTAATCGTTCTTCGATGGTCATCTGTAGGGGTAAAGTGTCAACTTAAGCTAGAAATAGCTTCGCTGCGGGCTTCATAACCCGCCAGAGAATGAATTCTCTGGCTCATAGCTAAAGTCTACTGAAGTAGACTGAATATTTTTGGGGATATCTAGTCATCT
>JBGTMK010000665.1:0-3162 GCA_041743605.1 Nostoc sp. | reverse complement strand
TGAATTAAAACTATTACAAACAAAGATCCTGTTAAGGTATATGCAACAGTACATATAATTCCTAAAAATGCAGCTAAAACAAGAAAAACATGATTATAAAATGTGGGTAGTCCAGCTTTAAACAATGTTTTAGCATTCAATGGATGATATAAAATAAATAATAATAGACTCACTATTGCCCACAAAGACCATTGGAGCCAATTGTTGATTTCGCTAGGATGAGGAAGCAAAAAAACGCGAAAAAATAGCTCTTCAACAATTGCGGATAAAAATAAACAACGCAATATTAACAAGCATTTATCAATCCAACTTGCAGACCAAAGTTCTATCTGTAAAAATCCAAATTTCCAACCATAAGGTAGAGCAATAATACTATAAATTATCAGCAGTACAACAACCACTAACCAATCTTTGAGCCTTGGAAGTGCTAAGGATGCTAAAGTGCGATTTAAAAGAATTGAAATTGGTGAAATATTGGTAAAGGGAATCTTAATTTGTCCCAGAAGTACTGTTGGAGCAATGGGTGTAATATTAGGTTGCCAACCACCAACTTGATTAGTCCGCAATACTTGCATAATTGCACCATGCTTTAAAAATATTGCGGCAAGGTCGTCGTGTGCAAGTCTAGGCATTATTGTTCGCCATGTTGTCAAACCAGCCCAAATACTACGATCTTGAAATGCTTCCGTCGTTTTTCCTATTCCCGTACCTGCGAGTATTCCTGCTTGACTTTGCCAATCAGCGCGAACTATCCCCAAGGGTGCTAATTGTTGTTGTAAAGATTGACCTAATTCAACTAGCTGCTGAAAGCGTAATGTTTGGGGGTGATTGTGGTTTGTGCGTACCCAAGTTTGAATTTGAGGAGTTGTAGCAACTTGGTTTTTAATTGCCAGTATCGCCGCATAAAGTGCTTGGCTTGCGTCTTGGACGCATGAAGTCGCAGGTGACACCATTGCGCCACCAGTTCCATCGCCAACCCGATAACGTGCCATTGTTACCTCTAATTGTTGCTGGAATTCTTCTAAAGGCGAAAGTTTAACACCATCAAAATCATAATCCTGCGTTACAGGGTCGAATTTGATCAGAATATCCGATACTGGACGTGTTGCCAGCCAACCACGTTGTAAATTACCCATATAATCAGCCCATGTATGCGTTCCGGCAATAATTCCATTAGGGTTATGGGCATAAATTTGGTGGTATTTAGTCTCGAAGCGTAATTCGTTAGTAAATTCGTCGCGGACAACTTCTGCGATTCCAAAAGCAAAATGTCCGGTGATAGTATAAGGTACTCCCACTGATTCACCTTTACTTCCGCCAATTCCACCAAATAGGTGTAAGACAATAGCTTTATTGCCTTCTTGCCATGTTGATATAGATTGATTAAGTAAATTTTGCGTTTCTACAGGTTTTAATAATAGAGTATTCAATTTACCTTTATTTTTATCGGTATTTTGCCAATTTACATCTCGGATGTAATTTAACCCTAATTCTTCACCAGTAATGATTTGACGGGGTTGAATTTGAAATAGAGAACGAGGTGCAAGTGCGCCTACGGTAAATACGCCCTTTGCATCGGGAGCGCCATAAATATACCACCCATCTTCACCAGCAGGTGATTGTTCGATTTGCTGCAAACTTGAAGGAGCAAAATTTCGCTGATCTATTCTTTGTTGGGGAATACGAATAGTTTCTTGAAGACCATCAAACTTATTTGAAATCGGATTATAATGCTGTACTAAAAAATAATCGTTATCCTGTTTTGGCTCTGGAGACAAACTACTTTTATAACTATATTTAATCGGTTTAACTATTTTTACCAATCCAAAAAACCTACCAGTTGCCAAAATAGGTTCGCGTTCAATTTGCAAAATATTTTTTTCTTTACTTGCATCAATGATTGTACTTGAATCTAAAACAACAATTGTTTCATCATCAGGATTTGCACCAGCCAAAGAGCGTAAAGTCCCTACCTGACGAACTCCATTTAGTCGAAAAGGATGAATATTTCCTTGTTTTTGACTTTTAATCACTTCAGGAGTGAAATTCACATCTCGCGTTACCGCTTGACCCAAAGCAAGCAAATCTTTATTCTTTTTCCACTCCAAACGCACAATTTTACCTACCAAATTTTGGGCTGTAGGTGGTGCATATTGAACTTCTATCCACACCCAATCTAAACCATCTTGTAATTGCTGTTTCGTTGGTAAAATTAACCTTCCTACCCAGTCACCAATAGGTTTATAAATGGACGCAGATGGAATTTGGGCAACGGGATAAAAACCAGATTGATTAAACTTTTGTTGAATATGGATCGCGTAATTGCTTTCTTGATGCAATAACTGGGGTTGTGTTGAGGATAGTTGCCAGACCGCAATTACTGCTACAAACACCAGCGGTAAAAATATCGTAAATATTAGCCTTGCTTTTCGACTCAATCGATGGAAAATCATATATTATCAGCAACGAAAACCTGCTGATAATCTTACTCTGAAATATACTGTTTTGAGTCTTTGCGGTAATCCAGGGCTATTTGATTCTCAATGTAGGCGATATATAAAACATCTCTAGAAATTAAATATGCTTTACCTAGAACCATTGTAGAGACGTAGCATTTCTACGCCTCTACATTTTTTCATCAAATATCTAATGACAAACAGAAAGTTCTGAGCGTTGGAAGCTGACGCTCAGAACTTTGGAAATAAACCTGGCGTGTAAATATGCAATGCTTATTTGCCTAACAGCTTAAAAGCGATAATTGCGATCGCGCACCCACATACTTACTGGCACTGCTTTACCTTGTGGATCTACTTTCGCCTTTACCACAATGGGCGGTACTTGTCCTCTACGGGCGCGTTGGGCTTGCAAGTCGTTCCGAATCTGCTGGCGCTGGTTTTCTGGGATGTAATATGTTTCCAAACCGTAGTTAACAGAGCCATTCTGATAAACACCTCTTAAAGCTACCTGATTGGCTCTAAGAGTCGTGGGGCGATCGCTACTTACTCGTAACGGTCTCCACGCTCTAGGAACACCGCTGCCAGAGGATAGTTGCTCTTGCAAAGTCACGTAAATGTTGGTTCCTTCAGGCAATCTTCTGCCACTTCCACGGCCTTTGCTGACTAATGGTTGCCAACCAGGCAGTCTACTCAAATTTGCAGTCCG
>JBGTMK010000664.1:0-4818 GCA_041743605.1 Nostoc sp. | reverse complement strand
AGTGTTGATAAAATATTGGAAATTATTGAACAGGGTAAAGCTGATAAAGTAAGTAAGTTGGACTGGGTTTACTGCATTCATGCTAAAGCACAGTGGGATCAGCAAAATATTGACAGATCCGGGAAAACATCAGCAGCTATCTGGAAAGTAGCAATTTATAACTCATGGTTGCAACATCAGCTATTGTGGAGTTTAGCTCTTTATTATAGTGGTCATCAAAAACAGGTGTTAGCAAAGTCTCTAGCTGAATCTTTTGATATCTTTGCTAATTCTAACTTAGTTAGTCAGCTGCTACCAGTTCAAATTATTGGAGCACTTTGCAATCAACAAGCAGGTAGAGAATTAGCAAAAATTGCTTGTGAACAGCGTATTAATCGAACTGAATTACTAAACACAATCAAAGAATATTTACCTATCTGTATTCCATTATTCAGCAGATTTATAGAAGATATAAGCCCCTATTTTACTACAATTCGCTCTCCAACTCAGCAGCAAGTAAAATGGTTGTTAAGTTGTTTGGATGAAATGTCAGAGAGTCAGCAAATAAAAGCTGTTAATCATTTGCTAACTAATGTTTCCAATGACATAGCAAGCAATCATTCTTTACTGGTTGATTGGTTGAAACATAACTATAGAAATGGTGAAAATTGGTATAAACTTTCAGATCCAGCAAGGCAAAGACTTAGAGAGTGGATTGGAGGTATCAATTATGGTGATTTCCAAAAGTTAGTAAATCTCATATTGAACAAGCTGGATTTAGAAAACTTCGAGTCAAATCGGCTATGTAGTCGCAGGGATTTTTGGGCTAATTACAGTAACCGCTTTGAACGGCTTCGTATCTTGTTACCCAAGACATCACAAATTGCTATAGGGTATCAAATCCAAGGTGATGTTGATCTATTAGAGGATGATGGTAGCGACCCAACAGAGGTTTGTATATTTGATTTTGGTGAGTGGTTTGTAGTCGAATTCTTTCGTGGAAGAGGTAGTGAGACGCGCCTGTTTCCGAAAAATTCTAGAAATGAGCAAAGCCTTTTTGATGAATCCACGCTTTCAGTCAAGCGGATTCGTTGTCTGGGTGGCGATAAGCACGATCATGAATTTCTTTGGCAATTCTTTTGCCGCCAATGGCTTGCAAATAAGGGAATTAACCCAAATCCAGGTACTGAACCTTACAGAAACCCGACAGCAGATCAATTACAACAGCGAGAAAACAGGCTTGGGCGGTGGAATAGAGAAATTGAATATCTGGAACGGCAACATCGAGTCTATGTGTGATGTTAGAAATTTTATAGAGACTACTGATGCACAATAATGGTGTCTCGATTTATTTCAATATAGGAATGCTGCTTAAACAATTCAACTACAGATTGGAAGTTAGCTATAAATAGGGATTCCAATTCTGAGTTATTGATATTGCCTGTTGTGATTAAAAGTAGTTTATAAGGTTCTTGAACCGTTAAAAAAGAGTTGACAAAATCCACATCTTTGGTAATTAAAATTCGATTTTGTTGAATTGATACGGTATTAATCTCATTATCTGGCGTAGCATTTTCCCGTGGTAAGTCTCTGGTGTGGATCGTGTCATAACCTAAAGTTTTGAGAAAACGGGCAAGACGAACTGGTAACTGAGCATCGACAAGGAATTTCATGAGGCGATTCGATGAATGCTTTTGACTTGGCTGAGTCGAGCGGCAAATAACAAGACAGCCAAAATATCTTTAGATTCTAAATCGTCATAATCTGCCAATATTTCCTCGGTAGTCATGCCAGAACTGAGTAGTTCCAAAATAAACTCAACTGGATAACGAAGTCCTCGAATGCAAGGTTTACCGTGGCAGATATTTGGATTATGAGTGATGCGTTGTAGAAGTGTATTATCCATAAACTCTTACCATATTTTTGTTCTCATCTTCTAATTCTAGATGCGAACTGACAGCAGTCCATTGCGATCGCACTTAAGTAAGTCGGCGCAATTAAAGCTAACTAGTAGGGGCTGTCATTTGTCCTACCCTGCGGGAAGCCGCTGGCACGTCTATGTCATTGGTCATTGATTAGGGTTTTAAGCCTATTTACATTTCGTAATATAATTTGGTTTGTTTGTTCTATTGTTAAAATACTCAGGAAAAAACTTTGGGTAAAATTATCTTAGTGACAGGGCCAGCACGATCTGGTAAAAGTGAATGGGCGGAAACTCTAGCTATACAGTCAGGAAAAGCAGTTGTTTACGTAGCAACAGCTACCGATAACCAAGATGACCAAGAATGGCACCAACGCATTCTAAAACACCAACAACGTCGTCCCCAAGACTGGGTAACTTTATCAGTACCTGTGGAACTGTCTACTACCCTCGCTGATGCCAAACCTTTTACCTACCTTTTAGTTGATTCTCTAGGAACTTGGGTTACGAATCTCTTAGAAGAAGATGAATTTAGCTGGGAAAACATTCTTGCAGAGTTGTTAGAGACGGTAGATTTAGTTGCTGCTGATATGCTGTTTGTCGCAGAAGAGGTGGGTTGGGGCGTAGTACCAGCTTATCCTCTTGGGAGAACATTCCGCGATCGCCTGGGTTCTTTGGTGCGGCAGCTAGCTGCACTCAGCGAAACTGTTTATTTAGTTACTGGTGGTCATGTTCTCAATCTCAGTGTCCTTGGTTCGCCATTACCAAATAAAGAGGATCCTGGAGCATTCAGGAGCCAAGATTCTTAACTCTTGATTCAAATTCATCTAAAATCTAAAATTGTCTTATGGCAACCAAACAAGAAGTTAAAGTATACCTTGCCTACTGGTTTCAGTTAGGTAAGAAAGTGATTACAGGTAACGGTAAGGCAAGCTTTTTGCCTGAATCGGTGCTAAATGGCGATCGCTACAGTGAAGAATTTGAAGAGTGCTGGCAGAAAATTATCTCGCCAGAATCGGGTGATTGTTACCTAGAGGGTACATACGAAACCATTGCTGAACTATTGACACCAGCATGGGATATGGTGTCTTGTGGGCGTTGCAGTATGCCAGTACCCGCACGAAACGTCGGGATGCCAGCTTTATTATGTCCCTGCAATGATTTACCTAACTGGCCTAATACCGAATTACCAGCACCGCGAGAGCCAATTAAGAATCAAGACCAACTCAAAACAATTCGCGATCGGCTTGTAGATAATATTCTATAAACCAAAATCATTGGTCATTGGCCATTGGTCATTCCCTGTTACTCAGTTGTAACCACGCCAAACACCAACGAGTGAACTTTGCACCTGCACTTGCGTAGCGCTAACTTAAATGGAGAAGGAAGTTTCTAATACTACTTATTTCTTCCTGCCTCCTGCCTCCTGCCATACGACACATCAGAATAATGGCAACAGTTGGCATAAATCTTTAACCCACTCCTGATAAATATAATGCTATCTACTTTTCAAAGTGGCTCTAATGGGACAAATCATTACTCAGGTTGATGCTTTTACCAATACACCTTTTACAGGTAATCCTGCTGCTGTGTGTGTTTTACCTACTCCCAAAGACGAAAGTTGGATGCAGAAAGTAGCTCAGGAGATGAATTTATCTGAGACGGCTTTTCTAGTTAGACAGGATGATGGCTTCAATCTGCGTTGGTTTACGCCGACGGTAGAAGTACCGCTTTGTGGTCACGCAACTTTAGCTAGTGCCCATGTACTTTGGTCAGAGGGGCATTTGTCACCGAATGAAGTGGCGCGTTTCTACACCAAAAGCGGAGTGCTAATTTCTAAGTTGCAAGGTGAGTGGATTGAGTTAGATTTTCCGGTGAATCACTCACAAGAAACAGTCGCTCCGCGAGAACTTAAGCAAGCTTTGGGTGTACCATACAAATCTGTTTTCTTGAATTCCTTTGGCTATTTAGTGGAATTAGAATCTGAAGATTTAGTACGGCAAATACAGCCCAATTTCCAAATATTGAAAACCTTGCCGATTTCTGAGATCATTGTCACCAGCGTCACCAACTCTGATTCTCAATATGATTTCGTTTCTCGCTTATTTGCACCAGGTTTAGGGATTGATGAAGATCCGGTAACTGGTGCGACTCATTGCTGTCTCGCTCCCTTCTGGCGCGATCGCTTACACAAAGATGAATTATTAGCTTATCAGGCATCCAGTCGCGGTGGAGTCGTAAAAGTAGGCTATACAGGAGGCGATCGCGTTTTTCTCGCTGGACAAGCTGTAACTGTTATGCGAGGTGAGTTAATGACCGCATAAACCTATATTACAAATCAATCGCATCCGGCAAAAACTCAGCATCAAGAACTTGAGCGATGGAATAAGGACATTCCACTGGAAACCTGTCTATTGTTAGTTCTGTTTCATGACTAGCAGCTTTCAATCCCCGATCATAACATTGGGCTTTTGGCACAACCGAGCGCAATAGCAGCAGACAGCGAGTCGGTAAAAACGACTGAAAAAAGGGGGATGTATCCGGCTTTGATGGTGGCAAGCTATTTCATTGGAAGAAAACGCCAAACGATAGTTGATAGTCTGGGACTATTACTCAAAGTCATCGTCAGTGAAGGAAATGCTGGCGAAAGGGTTCTTGCTGGCGATGCCTTGATGGAACTTGCCGAGGAACGTCCAGAATTATTGGAAAAAGTTGAAGTCATGTGGGTTGACTCTGGCTACGATGGTGACAAGTTTGGGTTGGCAGTTTGGTTAATGTAGGACTTACGCATTGACAGAAAATACCAAATATGGATTCTTTGAAAAAGCACGTCTGTCGTAGGGGTAAAGCACATTGCTCATTGGTGTCAACTTAACGCAAAAACTATGTCCCGCAAGGAACTGAAGTTCCTTGCTCAT
>JBGTMK010000663.1:0-3731 GCA_041743605.1 Nostoc sp. | reverse complement strand
GAAATATGAATGGATAGAAATAGATGCATACTTTAGTTGGTCAAATTTAGTTAACTATGTTGAAAAAGTCATTCGAGATTTTGGAGAAAAATATGTAATTAATTTTGCATAGGTACTTACAAGGGATATAAGGGGAAAAAGAGAAAACCATTCCCCATTCCCATTTAATGAACAGTCTGCGCTAGGGTAGGAATTGAAACTCAATTTGTGATTTCCTGTGCTTCCCTGCAAACGTCCAGCTGTATTTCTAATTGGGGCTGTTCTACTCACTTCTTTAACAGCCTGTGCTAACAGTCCAGTCGCCAAAAACCTTGAGCAATCTTTGGCGGCAGATCCGAAGCTGCAAAGCAATCCAGCTGTCTTTGGAGAATCTCAGACTAATCAACCGCAAGCACAGCCAAACGAATCAACAGTTCAGTTACCAGTTGATTTTCCCAAAGATATCCCCCTATACTCTAATGCCAAGCTAGAGGAAGTTACACCTGCTAACGGTTCAGAAAATAGAGTCTCAACTCGTTGGTTGAGTTCTGACCCCAGTAACTTTATTGCTAGCTTTTATCGCAGCCAGTTTCAAACAAATAACTGGCAGATTTTACAACAGCCAACAGATGATGCGGGAGGTGCTTTTGAGGCACGTCGTAACGATTTGCTGTTGAAGGTTTCCATTCAGCCTAAATCAGTTACTAACGCCACACCTAATCAACCCCAAACAGCAACCGAATTACTGATTGAATACACACCTAATAGTACTGCAACGGTACAATCTACCCCAACTGCAAATCCTAACGAAACTACTAACGCCGTTCCTCAACCAGTAGATCCACAGTTTATTGGCCCGACACCACCCGCAAACTTGGCAACACAGCCACCAAGCACGGCTAATAATCAAACAACTCCTACAGCGACACCTGAATCTCAGGAATTTAACGATCTGAACAAAGCACCGCAAGAATGGCGGCAATATATCCAAGACTTGGCTGCATTAGGTGTTTTGTCTTTAGAGCCAAAGACAACTAAGAGTAACTCTACTACCACAACTAACCAGTTTGAACCCAGTAAAATCGTTACACATCGGGAATATGCTCGTTGGCTGATTGCTGCTAACAATGCTATGCATATCAGCAATCCAGCTAAACAAATTCGCTTGGCATCAGAAACTACTCAACCAGCTTTTAGTGATGTTTCGGCAAAAGACCCTGATTTTCCAGCAATTCAGGGATTAGCTGAAGCTGGGTTAATTCCCAGTCCGTTGTCTGGAGATTCTACAGTAGTTTTGTTTCGTCCTGATGCACCCCTAACGCGGGAACAGTTGCTGCTGTGGAAACTACCTCTAGATACTCGCCAAGCTTTACCCTCTGCTAACTTAGATACAGTTAAACAAACCTGGGGTTTCCAAGATGCAGCGCGAATTGACCCCAAGGCTTTAAGAGCGGTGTTGGCTGATTATCAAAATGGCGAGCAATCAAATATTCGGCGGGTGTTTGGTTATACGACTCTGTTTCAACCCAAAAAACCAGTAACTCGTGCTGAGGCTGCTACAGCTTTGTGGTATTTCGGTACTCAGGGTGAAGGTGTATCGGCTGCTGAGGCTTTGAAATTAAAGGGAAGTTAAAGCGATATCTACAAAGGTTTACCCGATTATGTTGCAGTAAGTCCATCGACAGCATAAAAGTGTGCAATTTTCACCTTTTACTGTATAAAATTGTCCATTTTTTTGTAATAGACCTATTTTTTATCAAGAGAATGTAAATCTAAGTATTTTCAGCGTTTTTACCCGTGTTTGATGAATTTTTGGTGCATAGTTAGGTAAAACAACGTAAATTAACTAAAAGTAACAAATACCACGGGTAAAACAAATATGAAAAAACAAGCTGTAGCGGCAGGATTTGTTCTTTTATCTTTCATGTTGCCGCTGAAGGCGAGTGCTGCGATTTTTACCAACTTTTATGTATTTGGCGACAGTCTTTCTGATACTGGCAATGTCTTCACTGCTACTGGTGGTTTAGTCGCTCCGACAACAGCCATTCCCCAAGATCCACCATATTTTCAAGGGCGTTTTTCCAATGAGCGGGTGTGGGTAGACTACCTCGGAGAGCAGCTAGGATTAAAACCCTCTCCATACACTACTTTAAATACTACTATTCCCAATCAAGGTATTAACTTTGCTGTGGGCGGTGCTAGTTCTGGTCAGGGTAATGCTGTTGTTCCTAGTGCGCCGTTACCGGGAGTACTAGAGCAAGTCGGCTTGTTGACGCAACCCATTTTACAAGCTAATCAGAAGCTTGATCCAAATGCACTTTATGCTGTGTGGGGAGGTGCAAATGATTATGTGTTTGGTCAAGCTACCAATGCGGCTCAAACAGTCCAGAATTTATCAGATGCAGTAGGGTTGCTGGCCTCATCTGGTGCAAAAAATATTTTAGTCTTTAACTTGCCTGATTTGGGCAAAATTCCATTTGCATTTGCGACAGGTCTATCTAGCAACTTGACTGGTTTGACAAATGACCATAACACGAGATTAGCTGAAGAAATAGACAAATTTAGCAATAACTCTGACTTGAATCTGATTTCTGTGGATGTGTTTTCCCTATTTAATCAAGTACAAGCAAATCCAGGAGATTTTGGGTTTAAAGATGTGGCTACCCCTTGCATAATAGGGACTTTACAGACAATCACAAGTGTATGTTCTCAACCAAACGATTATTTATTCTTTGACTCTGTGCATCCAACAACAGGCGTTCATAAGTTAGTAGCAGACACCGCACTGGCGGCGATTGATGCTAAGTCTGTCCCTGAACCTGCGATAAACTTAGGAATTTTAGCCCTTGGTGCTTTTGGTGCGCTAGGAATGCTGAAGCGTCAACAAAAAAGAGCAGCAGTTGTATCAGAAGTGCAGGTTGTTGATGCACAATTGTCTCATACAACAGTTGAAAACTAAACTAACTTTATAGATTTGTTAAAAGTTTTCTGCGAAACTGAGTTTGAAGCTTTTACTCGAAGCAGCGATCGCATAAGCTAATCGGCATTTAAGTTGCATAAAAGCAGGGATAGAGCCGCTTACTACAAGCGAATCATTCTATAAAAATGAATGACGATTAGCATATCAACCCGAAAATAGCCTAAAGGTCTGGCTCCTCAAGTCGCCCTAACTTTTTCTATCTGCAAAAAAAATTGTTGAGCGGCATGGTGGTCGTATTTGGACTGAATCAGAATCGGGCATAGGAACAGTATTTTATTTTACCCTCAACGCAAATTAAGGTATCTTTAGTATATATACTATACATCTGCTTAATAACATCCTGGTAGCTGCATGATTGATCATCAGGCATTGCGACCCATTGAAGTTTTGCTAGTTAAAGACTCTCCTAGTGAGGCTAACCTAACCATCAAAGGCTTTTTAAATGCTCAAATCCCTAATAATCAGAGAATTAAGCCCTGTCTGACGAATAGGAAATCAGGTGATTATCTAATAAATTGATATAACCCTGTACTATGGAAAAGCTCACAATTCACATTCTATTAGTAGAAGATAGTGCCAGTGATGCTCATCTGCTACGCCGGATATTTTTACATGCAGATCAAAAACAATGGCAGATGTTACGTGTCGAACGGCTATCTGAGGCAATAGATGTTAGTAGGGAAAACTCCGCGTCCACCCTTGAGAATTCTCAGATGATGAGTCGAAGGCAACGCAGATTCGACCTAGTTTTGTTAGACCTCAGCCTCCCAGA
>JBGTMK010000662.1:0-10191 GCA_041743605.1 Nostoc sp. | reverse complement strand
TAACTAACAAAACTTTGAGTATGTTGTATTAGTAATTTTTCACTAACAAATTTTTAACATTGTTAATTACCCTATTTAGGGTCAATTTAGTAGGCTAATTACTAAGTTCATAATTGTTGCTAACAGGTTGCGTGCAAATGCAACATCTATCCTAACAACCAACCAAAAACTCTGGCTGAATTATCGTTTTCAATTCTGACAACAAAGGAGTACTGAATGAATAAACTAATTCAAACTGTAAGTATCTTAGTTGGTCTAAAGCAAGCTCGACTTTATTTTCCTGAAGAAAAACAAGTCTGTGTATTTAATAAACTTCCGACACTTTATCGTGAGTTTACACCAAAATCTGTACAAGAATCAATCAATGAATTACAAGAGCGATTAAAAGCTCAAGGTTTACTTGCAGAGATTACTTGTAAGTTTGACTTAGAGACAGACGAGGCAGTAAAAGAATTTCAAAAAAGAAATAATCTTCTAGCAGATGGAGTGGTTGGCCCACTGACATGGGCTTGTCTTTTGTACCCAAAACTTTCTCGGAGTCAAAAAATTAAGTCGCCAGAATTAAGGAATGCGGTTAAGGAACTGCAAATTATCCTTTATGATGAAGGCTTTTTGAAAAAAGAACCTACTAGCTATTTTGACGGTGCAACAGAAAGAGCAGTGAAACGCTTTCAAAGAATTTATGGATTGAAGAATGATGGCATTGTTGGGGCAGCGACTTGGGCAGTATTGCTGGGAATGCGACAAAAAATTGATAAAAGCTTTCCGAGGTTAATTTATTTTTTGTCGCCGCAATCATGGTTTTTATGGGAGCAATTTTTGATGATTTGTTGCATCCTATTGGGTATTTATTATAGTCCTATACCAGGTCAGACTCCTAAATTCACAACTGCTTTAGCAACTGCGTATGGACTCACCTGTGTAGTACCTTTTTTGTTAGAAAATTTACCAATGAAGCCTTCACTTAAGCCTAGCTTATCTCTCTTGCAATATGCTCCTTATGTATTAACTGGTATCTTTTGGAAACCAATTATCAATTTCTTGGGGCAATTGTTTAATTAATCATTCGATTGATAAGCGATCAAATTTTTGCGTTATGCCTTTAAAAAAGTGCGATCGCTTCTGTCCGAGGTAAGCGATCGCACTTTTTGAGAAGTACAACATAAATACATCACTCTAATCGCTCTCGCACTTCATAGTCACCTTGGGGATATCTCACCAGAGGATCATCTTGCAGACAACCAGCCGTCTGTTCAAAAAAACCAGGAGGCCACCCCAATTCTTCAGGTGTTTTTACCTGCACTAGTGCTTCAATGTTACCTTTTGCTGCAAACACCTTCAGAGCATCAACAATTACTTCCTCTGGCGAAGCATACTTACCACTTTCAATCTGAGTTTGGATGAATTGCTCTATTTCTGGATTTAAGAACACATTCATAGATTTATTTCCAAGGGTGCTTTTCCATAACTATTTTAGTCTGAGGTGAGATCGTAACTGAAAATTAGGCTGTTATTTATATGTTTTGGCTCAAAAGTGCGATCGCATCGGTTGGGTAGGCGATCGCACTTCTGGGCAGCAGCTTTTACCTTATCCCCCAATTTGTAAAGGGTTGAGGCTGTAAACCCGCCATTTGTTTTTTCGCAAATGTAAAAAAACCAAAATTGAGGAACGCCAGAGATGTGGTTTACTCCTGATTTTGTATAACTCTTGGCGTGAAATACCGAAGTGATGCTCTAGCTGATCAGTTGACCATTCATAGCTTTCAACAAGTGGAAAAGCTGGCTGCCAACCGTGCAAGGTTTTTTTAAGCAACTCAAGTTGAATTGCTTCTTGCTGTAAGTTATTGTGACGCATATTAAATTATCGTGGGCTGATTGGTTTACTTGCTATTCACTAGTTTTGTTTGTCTTCTAAAATTTGAATAGTTGTAGTTGTGCAACTAGTTGAACGTGCAACCGTTGAACAAGGTTGATCATAGAGGGTTATCCGCAGTGCCAAGAGCTAAAAAGAATAAGGAAGCTGGAGAAGTATTTAAGAAATTACTCAAAGAAAAGGAGTTTAGCCAATACAAACTTGAGCAAGTAACTGGTCTGGATAAAAGCGTCATTAGCAAGATAGCAACCGGACAGACTGCTAACCCTACACCAACTACACTTGAAAAAATAGCAGCTGCGTTGCAGATTGAACTGGGTGAACTAACAAGAATTTTTGCTCAATCAACTGTGCAATCTCAGCACTCAGCCACAAACATTGAGCCTCAAGAGTCAGTCTATGAGATACCAAGATCCAAAAATTCTGATTTTGTGGGGCGTGAGGATGCGATCGCACACCTCAACAACCTTGTTAACGAAGGTGCAAAAGTTATTCTAATTCACGCAGAGGGCGGTATAGGTAAAACAACCTTAGCTACAAAATGGTTTGAGCTTCAAGGTTTAGAACCTCTTAAACTGCCTGTAGGAACTACACCTCAAAACCTCAATTCATTAGAAGATTGGGTTAGGGCCAAGCTCAGATATCATTTTAAGGTGAATCCAGAGCAAGATTTTACGACTATGCTGGAGCAATTTAAAAGTCAGCTCCAAGAAAAAAGAACTTGCGTGTTAATTCATAATCTGGAATTTGCATTGATAAATGGCGAATTCATAGAACCACATAATAGTAAGTATATAGAACTATTAAGAGTATTAGCTGATCAAAATGTACAGTCATTCACCCTGATTACAAGCTGTGAGTTGCTGTATGAACCTTTGATAAGAAAACTTGAAAATTTTCAAATTTATCCCATAGAAGGCTTAAAAAAGGAAGCGTGGGAAAATTATTTTGCCAGCCACAAAATTAGGATAGATACTGATACTATTTATGAAATGAACCGAGCCTATGGCGGAAATGCTTTGGCTATGTCTCTCCTTGTTCCTGACATTTTAAGGGAATCACAAGGAAATTTAAAATATTATTGGCAGAATAATCATGATAATTTATTAAGACATAAAACTATAGAGAAACTTGTTAAACGTCAGTTTGATAAACTCAAAAATGATAATGTAGAGGCTTATAAACTTCTCTGTCGTTTTGGATTTTACCCCAATCAAGATATTACTGTACCAAAAATATGGCTATTCTGTTTACTTTGGGATGTACCAAAAAACTGGCAGCAAGGGGTAATTGATGATTTATGCGATCGCTCTTTGATCAAAAATTGTGATGATGAATATTATCTTCATACAGTTATTCGTGTAGCATCTGTAGAAAATTTTAGTTTATTAATTAAAGAATTAAATAATAGTCAGCTACCTTTAATTAAACAACAAGTTGATGCAATTTTAGAAGCAGAACCTGAGTTGCAGTTATTTCTTGTCTGGGTACAGCAAAAATCATATTCCGTCAAATGTACTTTTAATCAACCAAGCATTAGAGCGTTTTACTTTTATTTAGCACTCAGTATTAATTATGTAATTGATCATCTTTGCCCTAATCCTGTTGTAGCTTTCTTTGAAGACGATTTTAATCCTGAAATAGCTTTTGTTTTAGGTCTAAAATTAACAGAAGAATCTGACAGTTTTAATGATATTTATCTTGACCTTGAATTAGCCTATGCTTTTGGTGACGCTCCTAAAAAGACTGATTTTAAGCATTCTTGTTTAGAACCAGTCTTAGTAAAATTACTTCAACACTTGAAGAAGAAGATTCTTGACTATAGTGGCTCCATGTATTTTTTATATGGTGGAGGATATGAAAACTCTTGGCAGGATGATTGGTCAAGTGAAGTAAAGAATTTAGCAGGAGAACTAAGATTAATGTTAATTAAATATCGCAATATTGGGCATGATTGGAAGTTTACAGAGAGGCAACGGTACTTAGTTCAACAGTATTACAATGCTAATAAATTACTTGTGGATTGCCTCAATAAAGCTTCGGAAAAAGTGCGATCGCACATCGAAGACACCCTACTCTTACCCATCGCTGAAATAGAAAAACGATCATTCAAAAATTAAATCGCCTTCTTCTTTACGTAAGCTAAAAATCAAGCAAAGGCGGGTGCGGGGATTGAACCCGCTAATCCCCACAATGGTGGAGATGTAACCGATAATCCTAAATTCTCCGTCCCCGAAAGGCAAGTTGCGAACAAGGATAACCCGCCATGAAGTATGAAGGATAAAGTGTTTCATCCTTTACCCTTCAGCAATATCTACAATTCACCCGTAGCTAGCATCTGGATGATCCGAGGCGTACCTGGATCAAACCCTGCCAAATCCCAAGAGAGCGAATCTTCAGGATCTACCAAGGTAATTTGGTAAGGTGTCAAGGTGACATACACCGCCTTGACGTTAGGATTTACCTTTTTCCGGTACTGCTTCAACGCTTGACTTGGATGCTTATTTCCCGACCAGCTTTCCGAGTCAGTCCAAAAGCAGACTACATCAGCTTTAAACTTATTCTTAATCATCCAGTCGTAAGCTACAGATGCATCCGTTCCACCAAAGTTTTGGTTGCTAGCTTTGCGAACCGCAGAACTAAAACTATCTTTGGCGGTGATACCTAACTCACGGAATTCGGTAGCAAAGCCGCGAATTATGTAGTTTTTCTCTGCTTTTGCTGTCACCAGTGCCATTGTGGTGGCAATTTCACAGCAAGTTAGTCCCATATCTGCAACCATGCTACTCATAGAACCAGAAACGTCTACGGCGTGCATGAATACTTTACGTGTGGGTTGGACAACATCAAAAGACAGTTCAACCGCCTTTTCTAAAATGTCCACAATCCGAGGAACTGGATTCCAAGTTTTCTTACTGCGTCCTAATGTTCCACCAGATTCATAAGTTTTGAGTGCTTTCAAAACATCAATCGGATGGATGCGACCTTTACGCAGATGTTCTCTGCGATTAAGAACTGCTTCCACTTGGAGCAAATTAGCGCTTTCATCGGCTCGCAACACACCCAGTTCAGTTAAAGAACCTAAGTTACGTAACATTGCACCTATTGGCATTTCCTGAAATAGCAGCTGCCAAGCAAGCTTATCCATTTTGCCTACAGGTGCAGCCATTTCGTGGGTTAAGCGTCCTTGGGAAATAGCTTCATGGGTTTGGGTGGGATTTCGCTTTAGCCACTCATACCACCAAATCTGCGCCAATGCCTCTGAGGGAATGTCTGCTGGTAATTCTTCCCAGCCTCTAACTACCCACTCAAATAGTTGACGGTGATTTTCTGTAGGCGGTTTGACATGGAACAACCGCAATGCATCTCGGTGGGAGAAGCCTTGACGCTGTTGATATTTCAACAGTTGATAAGCTAAACCTTTGACATCTTCCCTTGAGAGCCAAGTTTTACCTGCTTCCCGCACCACCTTGCCAAATCCCCGCAGAGATTTGGTGTAGTTCAACCATTCGTAGAAGTGGCTACCAGTGCGGACAACTTGCGGGAAGATTTCACCAAACGCCTGTTTTGCTTCTGGTGCTTCACCCATCGACAGCAGCACCAAAGCTAATATAGGCGCACTGTTATTGATGGCGCGTCCATCGCTTGCATATAGAATTTCTTCCGCTACACGACCGGGATTTTCAGCAACAGCAAGTCTTACAACTGTCACAAAATCTTCAGTTAATTCCTGTTTACCAGCGTAGTAAGTGCTTTTTGCTGTGCCAACTAACAAACAACGGCGCAGCATTTTCCAAATACCAGCGTCAAACATCCAACCGCCGGAACGTCCCTGAACCATTTCTGCTTCTCGTCCGGGGATAGGTTGATTTTGGGGTGTAGTTGTCTTCTTTTTAGTGAAAAAATTGTAATTCATGGTTTCATCTCCCGGCCCTTGCGGGCAAAAATGAAAGGTGGCGGAGCGGGATTTGAACCCGCGACCTCTCGAACCCGATTCGATAACCCTAATTCGTCGGCCTTTTCAGACAAGGGGTGAACAAGGATGTTTAGCGCTCTACCAAACTGAGCTACCCACCACATGAAATTTTAGATTTTGAATTTTGGATTGAATTTAAAGTCCAAAATTAATTGGTGTAGTGGAGCGAGAATCGAACCCGCGACCTCCCGCTTGGCAGGCGATAACCCTCAATTCTTCGGCCTTTTCAGGCAAGGGGTGAATAAGGATGTTTAGGCGCTCTAACCACTGAGCTACCCACCACATGAAAATTCAAAATTCAGCACTCTATTTGCTGTAGCGAAGTAGGATTTTTACCTACACCTCCAGAAGTTTGATCAAGGGTGTTTTTGTTATATGCGATAACCCTCGATACGTCGGCCCTTCCGGGCAAGGTGGGCGCTCTGCCATTTGAGCTATCCGCTACTGGTGAAAGCTAATTCCCTAATGAAAGTTGACTTGTATTATTAATGTAGTATATGTATTATTTGTTGTCAAGAGGGTGGCAAGCTAATTTATAGAGTTGTTGATTGAGTTGAAAATACTCTTATTCTCTCTGGGAAAAAATTCTGTGCGTAGTTTACCGCCGTAGGCATCGCAGACCAAAGCCCATAACACCTACTGAAAAAAGCTTTTGCCGGCAAATTTGCCGCAACTTTGCCAAAAGATACAAAAAAGTGTGCCAATTTTTGCCAATATAATAATATTATTTCCCAAAATTCACTTGGCAAAAATCGGCATGAGTGAGAAACCCATAAAAGATAACGGCAAGGCTTTTCTCGTTCTACTTTTGCCCATCTCGTTTTTGATTATTTTCCTGGTTGCCACATGGAGAATTTTACTAGCGCTAATTGTTCTGGTAATTGGCTTCAAGCTTTGGCAGGAATATCAATGGCAACAGTGGACTCATCGAGTTAACCCCATTTTTCATCAGTTAGTTCGTGAAAATCAAGGCAGACTTACGCCAATGGACTTGGCAATCAAGGGCAATTTTCCTGGAACAACGGCAAAACGCTACTTGGATGGTAAAGCCTCGGAATTTGGTGCCAGTATAGTCAACTCTGAAGAGGCGGGGCAGTCTTATTATTTTATAACTGCCAGCATTCTCGGCAATATTCTTGACAGTAGTGAGCCTGTTAAAGAGCTTCCGGCTCAAGCAGTTACTAAAACTGCGCGATCGCTCTTAGCACCACCGCCACCATCAACCCAACAGGAGGAAGAACCAGAAACCGAATCACTTCCACAGCCAACCCATGAGTCAGCTAAACGATCGCTGGAAAAACAGTTAATTTTTGGCTCTCTGATCCAATCTGAACTTGCTAAACGGCTAAATGTCTATTCCAGCACAGTTTATAAACGGCGAAATGATCCAGAGTTTCCTGAGTGGAGTCGCAGCAAAGACCCTGATGGTATTGCCTGGACATACTCGGAAAAAACTAAAGAGTTTTTCCCAGTGGAGGAAGAAGGATAACAATTCAAAATTCAAAATTCAAAATTCAAAATTAGAATTTTGGAATTTTTGTTTGTAAACCTACAGCTTCGTTGATGGAATTTAATCCGCTTTGTTCTAGCTTAGAAAGCAAACCTGCTAGGATTCGGCGTACCATCAGTGGCCCTTCGTAAATCCAGCCAGTATAAACCTGAATCAAACTAGCACCAGCAGTAATTTTCTCCCAAGCATCTTCAGGAGAAAAGATGCCACCAACGCCAATAATTGGGATTTCTCCTTGGGTTTGCTGCCAAATAAAACGAATTACCTCAGTGGAGCGATCGCGCAATGGTTCACCGCTAATTCCGCCAGCTTCTTCCTGGGGTGATTTACCTGTTTGGTCAATCACCTGGGTTTTCAGTCCATCACGGCTGATGGTGGTGTTAGTGGCAATAATTCCCGCCAGTTGGTAGGTTTTAGCAAGAGTTATGATGTCAGTGATCGCTTCCCATGATAAATCTGGCGCTATCTTGACAAAAAGTGGTTTTTGTGCATTATTTTCTTGTTGTAATAAATCTAAGATGGCACTGAGCATAGAAGCATCTTGGAGCGATCGCAACCCTGGTGTATTGGGAGAAGAGACATTAACAACAAAATAATCTCCCAAATCCTTGAGTAAGCGAAAACTATCGAGATAATCCTGTGCGGCTGCTTCTAGGGGAGTCACCTTAGATTTACCCAAATTTATCCCTATGGGTATTGACTGAGTTAACTCCTGTTTTTCATGTGCTAATCGTGCCGCCATTGCTGCTGCACCAAGATTATTAAAGCCCATCCGATTGAGAGCAGCATTATCCAACGGTAGGCGAAACAAACGGGGAGGCGGATTTCCTGGCTGTGCGTGAAAAGTTACAGTTCCTAGTTCCGCAAAGCCAAAACCCAGATTAGACCAAATGCCAGCAGCGACTCCATCCTTATCAAAGCCAGCTGCTAACCCTACGGGATTTGGGAAGTTTAGCCCAAACAAATTTTGTTCTAGACGTGAATCGTACAGACATAAAGATTTTTGTAAGCGTTGGTTTGCCCAACTCGCAGGGGTTTGCGATAGCCAGCTAAAAGTGCGAATCGTCTGCTGGTGTAACCATTCTGAATCGGTTTTTACCACATTGAATAAAAGCGGACGAATAGCAAATTTATAAATATTCATTAACTTATATAAATATAAAGAATAACTCAAAATTCAGCAGTCAGAATTAACTCCAGAATTCTGTACAATTGGGTAATAATTCAATGTACTGAGGTAAGCGATCGCCACGAAAAGTTGGTTAATTATCAGACTATTGGTAGTTTACAGGAGTATGTTTTAGTTTCACAAGATGAGATGAAAGTGGAAGTTTATCGGTAAGATTTGCAACAGAATTGGACAAAGGAGATTTGGGGAAGTGAGGATACTAACGATGACAGATATCTATGAGGATATTTTTTGATTTAGCGACGGGCTACGCCTACGCTAAACCTGTGTAATTGATTTTGAGGCTGATTCACTGATTCGCTATAATATTAGACGATAAACTTTGCTACAGAGGGCAAATACTATGACTAGCCGCGAGCAGCTTATCCAAGAACTTGCAGATGTTCCAGATGAGTTAGTTAAAGTAATGTTAGATTTTTTGCATCGGGTTCAGACAACGCGTAGTCATCATCCTCTAGCGAAATTTGCTGGTATTTTGAGTGATGATGAGGCGGCTGATTTACAGAAATCAATTCAAGCTGATTGTCGTCAGGTTGATTTAAATGAGTGGTGAGATTGCATTAGATACTTCTATTGCAATACGTTTTTTGAATGGTGATCCTGATGTTGTTTCAAGGGTGTTGGCGTTACCAGAAATATTTTTGTCGGTGGTGGTAGCGGGAGAGTTACTGTTTGGGGCTGAAAACTCGACTCGACCGTTGAAAAATCTTCCTCGATATTTCGAGTTTATGGAAGTTTGTACGGTTGTACCTGTGGAAAAGAGAACGGCAGTTATCTATGCTCAGACTCGTTCGGCTTTGAAGCGCAAAGGACGACCAATTCCTATGAATGATGTTTGGATTTCAGCGCATTGTCTGGAACATGGTTGGGTGCTTGTTACCGATGATTCAGATTTTGATTATGTGGATGGATTGGTTATAGAGCATTGGTAATGATGGCTATTATGTTTTGCGTAGGCGTAGCCCGTCGTAGACATCGCCTTTTCCCATCATCTTAGCGCGATCGCAACTACGATTCAGTTTATTCTTCATAATGCCCACCAATTGCGATGATGTATATATTTTCTTCATCAAAACTATAGATTAATCGATCTTTATCAGATAGTCTTCGTGAATAATATCCAGCTAATTCATACTTCAAAGCTTCAGGTTTTCCTGTTCCTTGTGTGGGATCTCCTTTTTGTATTTCTTTGATAATATTAAACAATTTTTTGTGAATAATTTTATTGGTTTCTCTTAAATATTCATAAGTAAATATTCATAAGTTTGCAGAGTGTCCTCATGAAATACGATTGATCGCATGATGCTTCTGTTTGTGGGTTTCGATTAGTAATTGAATTTGTGGAATCAGTTCTGGATTGTTTAGAATGTAGTCGAAATCAATCGAATGGATTGGTTGGTTAGGGTGTGATTTTTGGGAATTATGCTTGAATTGCTCGATCTGTTGCATTAGATGCGAGTTGCCTAAGACATATTCGGTTTCTTGATGAGTATCCATCAGGTTTAGTAGATTTTATAGGCTACGTTTATGTTTCTAGCATATCTGATAATTGCTTGAAAAGCGATCGCCTTTTCCCGTCATCTAAGCGCGATGTCTACGACGGGCTACGCCTACGCAAAAGGGAGCAATATTCAACAGCGATC
>JBGTMK010000661.1:0-12060 GCA_041743605.1 Nostoc sp. | reverse complement strand
TGCGAGCTTTGCGAAGCAATCGCAAAGTCTCTGGGATTGCTTCGCAAAGCTCGCAATGACTACACATAATTTGCATGATTTCTTAACTCCTAAAAAGCCACAGAGTCAACACCCTACCGTTAACCTGTGCTGCTGTTCTTAAGTCCAATGCCAGTTAAAAATCCAGGACTAAAGTCTTTACTACACGCTGTGTGCAACTTTTACTCGAACCTAACCCCCCAGTCCCCTTCCCTGGTAGGGAAGGGGGAGAATTCAAAGCATCTCTCCTGCAAGGAGAGAGGTCAAAAATTAAGTTGCACATCGCGTTACTACAAACTTATTCACCTTTTGTAACTAATGGGATAGACCACTAGCTACGCCTACACAACTTGGATTATTATGATACAATTGTACTATAAAAGTATGAATGCCTAGTGAGTATACAAGGCGATGCCCAAAGTTTGTAATAACTGAACGCCCATAATAGCTAGTATTTTATCAAGCTAGTTTTGAGGGTTTGTAGTCAACACTTTAGTGCTTAGAAAACCTTGATATAGAAGGTAGTAATATGACAAAAAATCAAATTTCGCTTATAGAACTCATTCAAATACTTACACAATATCGCAACCATATTATCATCAACATCAAGCATTTACAAGAACATTATCAAAGAACAGGTATTAAGCGTATTAGAGGTGTTAGAAACGAAAATAGAGAACTACTCCAACCTTGGTTGCAAACAGAATATATGGATAATACGGAGTATATTGCTATGGGCGAGTTTCAGTTTAACCGCAATACCGCTACTATCAATATGCTTGTCAAACGGAAGGTTAAACTTGCAAAAATTGAAGATAAAACCCCTACTCTTGAGGTAGCAGGTTTGCTAGTGAATGACCTGAATAACTTTAATAATTACACCATTGTAAGTGATGGCAAAATTAATCTAAAGTCCTTAAAAGTCAAAATCAGCAGTAAAAAAGCCTTTGACTTACTTAAAGAAAAAAGCATACTCGATGCAAAAGACTTTGACTTCCGTTCTGAATATACCATTCAGTTAGATAACTTGCCGCTGGTGGCTGCCACGAGTCGTTACAGTAGCATTGATGGAGTATTCAATGAACTAGCTGAAATTAAAGTACTAACTAGTATTATTTGCGCTCACCTCAAAAATGAGTCAGATGTATTTATAGAGGCGCAGTTAGATGAATTTAAAAAGCACTACTTGTCTAAGAATATTTACCTCAACTTTCCTACAACTAACGAATACACAGATATTCAGGTAGCTTTAGCTAATGGTACCCTTGACTCCAGATTAAGCTATAAAATCGATATTGGTAGTCAAGATATTCTGAACCTTAGTAAGTTACCTTGTGCTAATAAGTTTCTCAATAAAATGTATCGCTTTTATGACAAACAAACTGGAGAAATTATCATTAAGCCGAGTTTTGAGATGGCATTTAATGAAAATCTCGCTGCTAGACACAGACTAATTTCATCACGCACTAAGATTACGAAAGTTGACGAGTTGATGAAACCAATTTTTGATGATTTTCTTGGGATTGAGCAAAATGGTATAGTCGGAAATCTTCTTAAGAAAGTTGGTGCTGATAGTTTGGCGCAGTTATTGCAGGATAAACAAACTGGTAAACAGATTAGTAAAGAGGAAATGGTTACAGCTTTAACAGCAGCAACTAACAAGCTAGAGCAATATGCAGAAAATATCTACCAAGATAAGATATCTCCCTTGGTATTTTACATCGGTTCTACTGGACTTTTGCCAGAACAAATGAAAGCAAAAGCCATGACTGCTCAAGAAGTTGCTGTTAAATACCCAAATTTGCAATTTTCTAAACATGAGCAAGAAGGTACTTTTTTTACAGTCGGTGATAGTATTGTCAGCATCTATGCAAAAACTGAATATTACACCAAACTTATTTCTGTAGGTATAGACAATTAGAGTGTGTTATGGGGCTTCTGGGTTGAGTGCAATACAGACTTAATCAAGAATAGCCCCAGCCCTTGTATCGTTGGAGACAGGTCAAAGTGTATTGCTTCCATTCGAGAACCGCTATAGCGCAGAGAGTACGTTATGACGTTCTGTCTAACACGTGGCAATGAAAATAGCTTTAATTACAAAATTTATTCATTATGCGCTCTAGATTTTGATGTTAGCGCAGCTATATTTTGGATATGAGTCGCTTTTTGCGTTTATGCTGATGCTGAAGCCAGAGGTAGTATTAAGGGAAGAATGAATTAAGCTTTGCTCGTAATGACTCTGGCTGAAACTCCAAACTACAAAAATTCTAGCAATCCTTTTCTCACCCTCAACTACGAAAGCGCCTTAGAATCTCTAGGCGACGACTACTATGATGAGGTTGCAGCAGCGGAATTTCCCCAACACCTCCTGCGTTGGCGTAACGATGAACTATTACCCCGTTTCGGTTTAGACCCCCAAGTAGTCAAAGACGAAGATTTTATCACAGCCTTTGGCCAATTTCAGGGACGCAAACCCTTGTTGGCACTTCGTTACCACGGCTATCAATTTGGTGAATATAACGGACAGTTGGGGGATGGTAGAGGCTTTCTCTACGGGCAAGTACGCGCCAATGATGGCGAATTGTACGATTTTGGCACAAAAGGCTCTGGAAGAACGCTCTACTCCCGTGGTGGCGATGGTATGCTCACACTCAAAGGTGGGGTGCGGGAAGTTCTGGCGGCGGAAGCACTGCACTACTTGGGTGTACGTACTTCGCGGTGTCTAAGTATGATTGAAACAGGTTTACCTCTCTGGCGAGGCGACGAACCTTCGCCTACCCGTTCATCTGTAATGGTTAGGATGAGCAATTCTCATATTCGGTTTGGCACGTTTGAGCGATTGCACTATTTCCAGCGTCCAGATTTAACTAAGAAACTGTTAGACCACGTAATTGAGCAGTATTATCGACACTTAACTGGTGAACAAGATAAATATGCCCTGTTTTACGCCGAATTAGTTAAACGGGTTGCAGAACTAGTAGCCCAGTGGATGGCGGCTGGCTTTTGTCATGCAGTTCTCAATACTGACAATATGTCGATTACTGGAGAGAGTTTTGATAATGGCCCTTATGCGTTTATCCCGACTTATGACCCCTACTTTATAGCTGCATATTTTGACTATTCTGGACGCTACTGTTACAGTAATCAACCAATTATTTGCAAGTTGAATTTAGAAATGCTCCAGGAACCCTTCAAGGCAATCATTGATAAAGGGGATATGGAGACTGGTTTAGCTAGGTTTGAGGAGTATTATCAGGCTAAATACAGTTCTTTAATGTTGAAAAAGTTGGGTTTTGTGGAGTTGCAGCATCCACAAGCTAAAGAACTGTTAAATCTAACGATTGAGTTTTTGAAGGAGAGCCAAGTTGGTTATCACCAATTCTTTTACGAGATAGCTCGCACTTTTTCATCTAAATGGCGAGATGAGCCGGGTTTTGTGATGAATAGTTCAGATATTGTACCAGTACCGGGTGCATCAGGAATTTTTGATGATTGGTGCATACTATATCATAAAATTTTGAATGATTTTGAGAGCGATGTCTACGACGGGCTACGCCTACGCACTGATATAATTGCTCAAACTCTAGCTGTTCATAATCCGAAAACTGCATTATTAAGACCTGTGATTGAATCTATTTGGGAACCAATTGCTCAGGAAGATAATTGGCAACCTTTTTATGATTTAATTAAGGCAATTCAGTCGAGGAAATAGTCAAATTATAGTCGTATTCTTGATAGCGACAGATTTATTGAGTTTACAGCTATGTTCGGATAAATGAACCACATTTTTTGATCTCACGCATTCGCCTTTAGGCGTTCCCACAGGGTAGGCGTAAAGGCGTAAAGGAAGAAATGTGTGGTCTAAATAGATGAAAACTGCTGTAAATCTCTACTGTACAAGACGCGATAAATTGCCGTCTCTACAATAATCAATCTTTCGTCTTGACGACAATTTATCGCGTCTCTTGTCTATTATCTATTGTGCAGGAATGGGTTAGACTAACTAAATTGTTGGGCATAAAACCGCGCATAGCGATGTTCTAAGGCTAATAATTCTTCGTGGGTTCCCGATTCGACAATTTGTCCCTGTTCGAGAACTAAAATGCGATCGCACCTTCTAACTGTCGATAAACGGTGAGCGATAATAAATACTGTGCGTTTTTCCATCAATCTTTCCAGCGCTTCCTGTACCAGTGCTTCTGATTCGGAATCTAATGCTGATGTCGCCTCATCGAGAATCAAGATTTGGGGATTGAGGAGAACAGCACGAGCGATCGCAATTCTTTGTCTTTGTCCACCTGATAAGTTTACCCCACGTTCGCCTACCCAAGTCTGATAACCTTCTGGCAGTTTGCTAATAAACTGATGGGCATTAGCAATTTTCGCCGCCTCTTTCACTGCTTTCATTTCAAAAACATCTTGTCCAAAGGCGATATTTTGGGCAATTGTCCCCGAAAACATGATGGTTTCTTGAGGTACAATCCCAATTTGTCGCCGCAGACTATGCAGCTTGACATCCCGAATATCAACACCGTCGATGAATATTTGACCAGTTTCGGGGTCATAAAAACGAGGGAGAAGATTCACAAATGTGGTTTTACCAGCACCAGAAGCACCCACAAGCGCGATCGCTTCACCTGGTGATACCAATAAGCTGATATCTTTTAATACAGGTTCACCTGGTTTATAAGCAAAGGAAATATGACGATATTCTACTTTGCCATTGACTGGGGGGAGAGCGATCGCATTGATCTTTTCAATCACCGTTGGCTGAATTGCCATCAATTCAAAAACGCGATCAACAGATGCTTCACCCTGCTTAAATTCGTTGTAGTTATTAGTAGTATGACCAATGGGATCAATTAACAGCGCCGCCGCCGCCAGATAACTGAAAAAATTCGCCACTGTCAAGTTGTTTTGGGAAATTTGCCAAGCTCCCACAATCAGTAATGATAAGGCACTTAAGGCTTCCAGAAATCCGATGATCGGAATCTGAATCGCTTTGAGGCGTTCAGCTGAGTATTTTGCTTTGAGACTGCGTTCTGCTTCATGGCCAAAGCGGGCGATTTCATAATTTTCGGCAGCAAAAGCTTGTACCAAACGAATACCGTTAAAAACTTCCGCGAGGATGGCTGATAAACCCGACACGCGATTTTGACTTTTTAAAGAATACTTGCGTAACCGTTCACCAAACCAGCCGATTAAAATACCCATCACCGGGGCAACTATCACTGTTGCTAGTGTCAGTTGCCAATTTAGGTAAACCATGTAAATTGGAATTGCTAGCAACTGCAAAACGCAGGGGATAAAGTCGTGAAATAATTTATTTACCACCTCGCCAACGCGGTCAACATCTTCGGTAAGGCGGTAAGATAAATCACCTGATTTTGCCGTTTCAAAATAACTGAGATTTAGCTTTTGAAGATGGGCATAGACTTGCTGACGGAGATGAAAAGCAACTCTCAAAGCTGCTTTTGCCATGTACATATCTTGTATAGACTGAAACAAGCCTCTGACAAGAAAGACTAAGGCACAGCTGCCAGTTATTTGAGCGATCGCTACTACATTACCTTGGGCAAAGGGAGTTGCCAATCTACCGGCAAGATTTATCAACACTAATGTCGCCAGTACGTATCCCAAGATACCAATAAGTCCCCTGGTAATGGTTTGCCACTGGAGGCGGATATAAGGCAGTAGTAGCCAGTAATTAGAACGCGTTTTCAAGCTGTAACGTCCACAACGATATTTTACTTTGTTTGACGCTATCAGTTTTTGGTTAGTTTCTGAACAGTTACAGCAGAATTCAGGAGTGGAACCGGAGATTCCAAAAGCTCTGGTAACAATTCAGAAGGATTACATGAATGCTATATTAAATGCGATCGCTAGCTAAATCAAGTACATTGCGGAAATGCCCATTCTGAGAAAATCGTTTTGCGATTATTTGTTGATAAACCGCTTCATAGCCATCAGTCATGTGTTCAACGCTGAAAAGGTTTTCGACATACTGACGACAGGCATAGCGATCTAACTCTATGACGCGATCGATAGCACTAATACACTCTTGAATATTATTGCAAAGGAAACCCGTCTTCCCGTGGGAAATTACCTCTTCAGTAGACCCCAATTTCATCGCAATCACTGGCGTACCCGAAGCCATTGACTCAATCATCACCAACCCAAAGGGTTCTCGCCATGTAATGGGGAACAGAGTTGCTACTGCACCTCCCATGAGGGCATTTTTTTGAGCATGGTTGGCTTCACCCAGATACTCAATTTGCTTCCCATCAATCAGTGGTTTGATTTCCTTCTCAAAGTATTCCACATCAACGACATCTATCTTACCTGCCATTTTCAAACGCCAACCAGCTTTTTTGGCAATTTCTATAGCTAAGTGCGCTCCCTTCTCTGGAGACATCCGACCTAAAAATGCTAGGTAGGGTGGCTCTTTTGGTTGGGAGTGAAACTCATAACTGCTGACATCAATCCCGTTATAAACCGTCGCTATACAGTTCAACCCTAATCTTGGTTCTCGTTGTGAATTGGAAATATTGACGTAGGGTTGTTTTTTACCAAAACTAAACATCTTTTCGTTGTCAGGGGTAAAAATACCGTGCAACGTATGAACTGTTGGGGTTTTGACGAGATTTGCGTAAGCTAGTGCCCCATGCCCGATATGGGAGTGAATAATATCAAACTCTTCTGCGCGTTCATACACCGAAGCTAGATTCAGGATCTCGTAAATGCCAAAATCTTTGATAGTCGGATCAAGTCTGAGGGCACGGGGATGAACTGACCTTAATTTTGCCAGACTAATAGAATCTCCCGATGCAAATAAGGTTACGTCATGTCCGCGTCGGACTAATTCATCGGTCAGTAACCCTACTACTAACTCTATACCACCATAAGCTGGAGGTGGAACTCTCTCCCACAATGGAGCTACTTGAGCAATTCTCATCACAAACCTCCTGAAAAATAAAAATTGAATTAGAAGTTTTTTATTTCTGTTGTTTTAGTGCTTGTAATTAATTCACTTGGCATCAGAAAGTAACTTCAGATACTAAAGCTATTAACAATCTCCTTCAAATGTTATGCTGCTACTTCTATATTTCTTGTCTATCCTAGTACGGAAATCACCCACTTCTAAAGAGGTAGCTATATTCTAATTTATTAATTTTTGGTGATTTAGTGAAATTTTAAATATAGATGATTCCATAAACATGGACTTTATTAAACTTGTCATAATCCAACTTAAATGGCGATATTAAGCGAAAAAACACCCATTATCTCCTGTCAACTATCTTGTTTACAAATATTAATTAAAGAATAAAGCCTGTAGTTACCCTTTGGGCGGTTTTCCGTACTATAAAGGATAAACTGTAGCCGCCTACAAAACAGATTTTGCTAAAGTAGGTAGTTTGAAATCAAAAGTGGCAATTTTTATTAGAAGTTCTATCCAAGTTCTTAAAGGCAACAATCAATTATATCTCTACGAACCTTATTTAAAGGTAGTTAGAATGTCACGAGAATTTAATTCTTTCTACCTCCATGAGTTAGATTCTCTAGTAGACAAAAGGGAGAAAAGGGGAAAATAATTGACCTATTACACAAAATATGATATTTTAGATTGCTATCAATAACAATCATATATAAACGTGAATATCTCTCCATCTTTCAAAAAACCGCGTGTCTCATGGCAAGCGGTTTTCTCACTACTGATATTTGTATTCATGTACCTGCCCATACTGGTACTTGGCTTTTATAGCTTCAATCAGTCACCCTACAGTGCAACTTGGCAAGGATTCACTCTCGATTGGTATGGCAAGTTGTTCAGTGACGATCGCATTTTATCGGCATTGCAAAACAGTATGATCGTTGCAGGTTGTGCCGTGGCAATTTCAGCAGTGCTGGGAACCTTGATGGCGGTTGGGTTGGCGCGTTACGAATTTCCTGGGAAGAAATTGTATCGGGGTGTTGCTTACCTACCATTGATTATTCCCGATATTGCGATCGCAGTGGCTACCCTAGTATGTCTAGCCGCCTTTGCAATACCTTTAAGTTTATGGACGATAGTTGCAGCCCATGTAGTGTTTTGTCTCGCCTACGTCGGACTTGTGGTTGCTTCCCGACTGACTAATTTAGATCCTCACTTAGAAGAAGCAGCACTAGATTTAGGTGCTACCCCAACCCAAGCTTTCATCAAAGTATTGTTACCTCAATTAATGCCTGGGATTGTAGCTGGTTGTCTCTTGGCTTTTGTCCTCAGCTTAGATGACTTTCTCATTTCCAGTTTTACTGCTGGTAGCGGTTCTAATACCTTGCCAATGGAAATTTTTAGCCGGATTAGAACAGGAGTTAAACCTGATATTAATGCACTTAGTGTAATGTTAATTTCGGTATCTGCGATCGTTGCTATTGCAGCTGAATTAATTCGTGCTTCTGGAGAGAATAAAAGTCTCAAATAAAAGTCATAATTTGCAATAAACATTATTGGTAATTTGGTTCTTTACGAACTTTTTTGGATAGTAAACAACAGCTATATTATGTAGGGTGCGTTCAGCTTGCCGTAACGCACCAATATCATAGCAACCTTGTGTAATTTCTACTAACACAACGTTTTAGTATAGATAACTCAATACAGTTCAGATAAGACCAAAACACTTGTAGAGACGGCGATTTATCGCCTCTTAAAAACCCAAGCGTATTGTAGTATAGATAAGTAAATAAATATGTAATAATTCAGCACTCACAAGTCAGAAGTCAGAACTTAAAAGGAATGCAGCATAATTAGTACATTTATGTATCAAATTTTCTCCTAATTCTTTAACTATTCTGAATTCTGTTAGCGCAGCGGGGCATAGCCCATTCTGACTCCTCAATTCTTACATAAATATAATTTATTCATCCTTCTATCCTCGTATAACAGATAGTTTTAAGCACATGAATAAACTTCCGTGTTCGCTTCTCTACATAACTGTTTTCAATTAGATAATATTGGGACTAACTTTGGAGAAGATGCTATTTCCACCTCATTATGCAAATCTGCCAAAACCCCAATTGCTCAAATCCATTCAACTCTGATAGCAATAGATTTTGCGTGAGTTGCGGACAAAGCAACTTTGGCAAACTTCTAAGAAGCCGTTACCGCGTATTGAGACTTTTAGGTGAAGGTGGATTTAGTAGAACTTATGCAACAGAAGATGTAGACAGACTAAATGCGCCTTGCGTCATCAAGCAATTTTTCCCGCAGTTTCAGGGAACAGGACAACGCACTAAAGCAGCAGAGTTTTTCAAAGAAGAAGCTTTTCGGTTGTATGAACTAGGAGAAAATCATACCCAAATTCCCAGATTACTAGCTTATTTTGAACAAGGTGCTAGCTTATATCTCGTACAAGAATTTATTCAAGGAAAAACTCTCTTACAAGAAGTTCAGCAACAAATTTATAGCGAACAACAAATTTGGGAACTTTTAGCTGATTTATTGCCAGTACTGGAATTCATTCATACCCATAACGTTATTCATCGGGATATCAAACCAGAAAATATTATCCGCCGTGCAAGTGACAAAAAACCCGTATTAATTGATTTTGGTGGTGCTAAACAGGTAACACAAACCAGTTTAGGAAGACAAGCTACAGTAATTTATACCCTTGGTTATGCCCCAACTGAACAAATGGCTGGATTTGCTTGTCATGGCAGTGATTTGTATGCTTTGGGTGTAACTTGTGTGCGTCTTTTAACTCGATGTTTGCCTTTGCAGGATGCTTCGGGACAGATTAGTGACCCTATCTATGATGCCATGAATGCTAAGTGGTTGTGGCATGAACGATTACAAGAAAAAGGCATTACTATCAGCGACGACTTAGGGAAAATTTTAGATAAATTATTAAAACATCTACCGAGTGAAAGGTATCAAACAGCAGTAGAAGTTATCAACGATTTGAAGTTTGCAACATCGAACATTCAACCTGTTGCCCTAAAAATTGCTTCAATATCCCAACCGATGATGTTACCGCCGCTACCACAAAAAGTAATCGTACCGTTACCTCCCTTAGAAACCTTTGAATTTGATGTAGTGACAGTAGATACAGGTGGTAGAGAAGTAAACCGCACGAGTGGTAATGCAAACTTCTTTGCTGAAGAATTAGGTAAGTCTGTCACATTAGAAATGGTATCGATTCCTGGTGGTACTTACATGATGGGTTCACCGGAGTTTGAAGGAGATGCTGACGAACGTCCTCGACACAAAGTTACCGTTGAGCCATTTTTTATGGGGAAATTTCCGGTAACTCAAGCACAGTGGAGAGTAGTAGCAGCTTTACCCAAAGTCAAACAACCTTTAAATCCCAATCCCTCGAAATTCAAAGGTTTAGATAGACCAGTGGAAAATGTATCTTGGTATGAGGCTATAGAATTCTGTCTCAGACTATCAGAAAAAACTGGGCGCGACTATCGTTTACCGAGTGAAGCAGAATGGGAATATGCTTGTCGGGCTGGAACTACAACAGCCTTCCACTTTGGCGAAACCATTACCTCTGAGTTAGTCAGCTGCACTATTGAACCAAAAAGCAAATTCCGTAAAGAAACAACAAACGTAGGTAGTTTTGGAGTCGCCAATGCCTTTGGATTGTACGATATGCATGGGCTAGTTTGGGAATGGTGTGCTGATGCGTGGCATAACAATTACAGCGACGCACCCTCAGATGGAAAAGTTTGGGAAGTTGGCGGTGATATTAATCGCCGGGTGCTACGTGGTGGTTCTTGGAGTTTCAATGCAGAACTGTGTCGCAGCGCTAGCCGTAGCTGGAATGAGTCAGATGGTGGACTGAGAGTTTGTGGCTTTAGAGTAGTATTTTCCTTAGAGGAGATTATCGAAACAGAATTCAGTATGAATTCTATACGACTGGCGGATAGCGAATCCACGATAGCGGAGCGTTAGCGAGTATTCGTACCCTCATAGGAAAGCAAGCGCAGCGTCTCGTAGAGAGTGTCCCGTCTGAACAGATAGGTTTAATCCCTACTCAAAGAGTGCAATTAGCAATTTAATTTAGAGGCTGTAGAAATTATGAAGGAGAGAATTGAGAAAGGTGACATAGTATTTATAAATAAAGCTGGAAAATACCACAATCAAACGGGTGAGGTGAGTGAGGTTAATTACAATATTTTCTTTGTAAAAATAGTTGTAGTAAAGTTAGATAATCAAGAAGAAACCTTTGAAGAAAAAGATTTAGAGTTGCAAGCTAAAAAACCGAGTATGCAAGAGGTAATTGCATCATTAGACAAAATTTTAGAACAAGTTGATAATATTAAAGAATTGCCAACACGAGAGAAAGTGGAGTTACCTAACCGCCTGAAATATCTAAAATTAGATATTCCTAAACTAGATAAACAGGCGATTCAAAACAACTTTGACAATATATATAAAATATTCGTAACAACAAGAGATGCAGACTCATCAGCAAGCTTTTGGCAGGAAATAGATCCTAATTTAGAGAAAATAAGCTGGTGGATTAGAACAAGTCTGTGAACCAAGAAGTAAGTAGGCGAGTATATTTTTTATTTATTTGTATGAAACTACCCTGCTCTCCGCAAGCGAGGAGGCGAGACGAAGGGTAGCTTTATAGCGGTTCTCGACAAGAGTGATACCAATTCTGTATGACGATGCGCTAAACCATGTTTAAGTACAAGAAAGGAAAACGAACCGCAAAGGACGCAAAGGACACAAAGTAAAGAAAGAAGTTCAAAGGGTTTGGCGCAGCCTCACAAAGAAATGGTATGAGGTACAATTTTGACCCCTCTCCTAAAAGGTTACGGTGTACACACAAGTTTTCGAGACGCGATAAATCGCCGTCTCTACAAGTGTTTTGATCTTATCTGAACTATTATTTGGCAACGTCTTCAAAGTCTGTTATTGCACAAGCAAATTCTCTAAAAGCTGTTTTAATCAGAACCTCTTTCGTTCCTCTTTCCAGCGAAGAATTGCGGATGAGGTCTGTTAATTCTATGAACAAGAGAGAAAACATAAAACGATCTTGGCGGTCAACT
>JBGTMK010000660.1:0-7748 GCA_041743605.1 Nostoc sp. | reverse complement strand
TCAAAATGGTGAATATTTGGGAGAGGATGATACTGAGCGTCCTTATGACTTAAATTTGCTCAAACCTGTAGCTGAAGGTCAATAAGGGCTGGGGATAAGGGAGTGGGGAGTTTGAATTTTGAATTGTTTTGACGCTCACTTTAAGTTGTCACCAATAGTCAAAGACTGGGAATGCTCGTCGTTGAGGCGGAGCCTCCCTTACTGGCGGCAGCCCTGCTTTTGAGTTGCATTTCCAGCCAGAGGCTGAAAACGAGATTTGAAAAGGGTTTTAGCTTAAGTTGACACCAATGCCTCCTGCCTCCTTAATGGGGGCTGGGAAAACTGTTCGGGGATTCAGACCTTGTAATGAACATTTGCTGAATGCTACCTTCTACAAGGTGACACAGGATTTGGAGTGGTTTTTTTTAACATGATACGTAGACACGAAGTAGCTTTTAGCTTGACATCGCTGATCAGTCTCAATTTAATATCTAGTTTAGTTGCATTTGATTCTGCGATCGCCACACCACCGAGAACCCCAGATAAAAGTGTAAATTGCGAAATCTTAGTTGTGGGTGGTGGACTTTCCGGTGTAGCCACAGCTTACGAGGGTTTGCTAGCAGGGCGAACAGTTTGCCTCACAGAAATTACTGATTGGTTGGGGGGACAAATTTCTGCTCAAGGGACATCTGCATTAGATGAACGACCAACCCAACGTTCTCAACAATTTTATTCTCGCGGTTATCTGGAATTGCGAAACCGCATTCAGCGTAAATACGGAGAACTTAATCCAGGTGACTGTTGGGTAAGTGACTCGTGCTTTCTTCCCCGTGACGCTCACACCATTTTGACCCAGATGCTCAAAGATGCCGAAAAGAAAGGCAAAGGGAAGTTGCAATGGTTTCCTAACACGGTAATTAAAGATTTAGAAATCGCTGCTGATGGCAAAATAATTAATGGTGCGATCGCAATCCAACATCAACCATCAAAAGGCGCACCACCCCTCAACACTTTGACGTTATCTCAAAGCATTGAAGATGCCTATCGCTACGAAAACTCATCTAGGTTTACTAAAACTATTGTCCGTTTCATCCCCAAAGCAGCGAAAGAGAATGCTCCTAAATGGTACGTTGTAGACGCTAGCGAAACCGGGGAAATTATCGCCCTTGCTGATGTTCCCTATCGATTAGGCATTGATGCGCGTTCCTACCTAGAACCTTCTTCATCCAGCGCCAATAATGACCCCTATTGCACTCAAGGCTTTACCTACACCTTTGCAATGGAGGCAACCAAGGAAGCGCAACCGCAGACAATGCCCCCATTTTATTTACAATATGCGCCATATTTCAGCTATGAATTAGCACGACTGGCGAACTTTGATTTAGTTTTTACCTATCGTCGCATTTGGAGTCCCAACAAAGGTCAACCAGCAAAATTCGGCGGTGTAAGTTTTACTGCGGCTACACCAGGGGATATTTCCATGCAAAACTGGACTTGGGGTAACGACTACCGCCCAGGAACAGCCCAAGATAACCTAATTTACACTCGCCAACAGTTACAAGGTACTGGGCAATTACAGCCAGGGGGGTGGATGGGAGGACTGCGAACAGAAACCCTCCGCAGAGGTGAGGAAAATGCCCTATCTTACTATTACTGGTTGGTAGCCGGGACTACAGATTCCCAATTAGGGGAGAGTGTAAAGCAGCAGCGAACTAATAACCGCTTTGTTTCGGGTTTAAATTCGCCAATGGGGACAGCGCATGGCTTATCGAAATACCCCTATATGCGAGAAGGACGCCGCATCATTGGCCGCCCTAGTTGGGGACAACCAGAAGGCTTTGCTATCTGGGAAATTGATATTTCCCGCCGAGATTATAATGATGAGTATTATTCAAAGACTCTGCCAGCAGATATGTACCGGAGATTACGAGCAGCAGTTGCCGGTTTGGAAGCAGTATCAGTAATTGACGGTCAAGTTCCACCAAACAAAGCAATGCGACGGACTCGTTCTACCATCTTCCCCGATTCTGTGGGTATTGGTCACTACGCGATAGATTTCCATCCTTGTATGCTGAATAGTCCCCCAGAAGCCCCTGGTAACATAGAACGTCCAGGTGAAAGACGCGGTGCGGGTCTTGCTTATCCCTTCCAAATTGCTCTCAGGGCAATGATTCCCCAGAAAATCGACAATTTGCTGGTAGGTGGCAAAAGTATTGGTACTAGTCATATTGCCGCTGCTGCTTATCGGGTACATTCCTTTGAATGGTCGGCTGGCGCAGCTGCGGGAACTGTAGCTAGTTTTGCCATCAAAAATGCGATCGCACCTTACCAACTAGTCGATGACTTACCCAAACAAGAGCCACAGCTAGAAGCACTCAAACAGCTTTTACAAAAAAATGGCAACCCTACCGCTTTCCCAGATACATCTATTTTTAACCAAAACTGGGATAATTGGAAATAGATAGTCATTTGTCATTTGTCATTTGTCATTTGTCATTTGTCATTTGTTAAGGACAACGGACAACGGACAACTGACAAATGACAACGGACAACTAAACAATGAACTAAACTAATTACTTATAGTGTAGTTTTGTAAAATCCTCTTGACCAATTGTAGTATGGTTATGATACTTTCAGCAGATGTTTACGGGATGGCCACAGCACCAACTGTAGCTCCTGAACGGTCTAATCAAGTTATCCGTAAGACTTATCCGAATTACAAAGTGATTGTATTAAATGATGATTTTAATACATTCCCACATGTGGCTGAATGTTTGATGAAGTATATTCCGGGGATGACTGGCGATCGCGCGTGGGATCTGACTAATCAGGTACACTATGAAGGTCAAGCGATCGTCTGGGTCGGGCCCCAAGAACCTGCGGAACTCTATCATCAGCAGCTGCGCCGAGCAGGTTTGACAATGGCACCTCTAGAAGCAGCTTAATTATCATGGGCAAACCCCCCGTAGATCCTCTCGGAACGGCTTCGCAAAAAGCAAAAGCTGCCAGACTGGTTTGGAATCATTCGACACACCTTTCTGGTCTTATCCCTATTTTAGAACGTCTTTGTCAGCACGATGGTATCCAAACCGTGACACCGGGAGTGATTGGGCGATCAAAAGGTCATTGTCCAAAAATGCAACTGCGCGTCTCAGTACCCATTCGCGGGGGCTATAAAGTCATTGCAAGGCAGGGGAAAACGGTACAAGAGGTGTTTATCCTAACGACCTTACCCCAAGATCAACTAGAAACGTCATTAGCGATCGCCATGAAATCTTAACCATCCCCCATGCCCAATCCCTAATAACTATTCTTCAACCCGATGCACTGCAAATTTGTGTAGCGGCAGACTAACGATGCAAGAAAAAGTTAAGAAATATGACAGAGCCGTAGTTATTTTCAAAGTCATCAGCACAGATTCCCAATCGGGTAAAACCATTTTCTCTATGCCAAAAGCTACACAGTAAACTAGCCAGTAACTAAAGCTCATTCTAAACAGAATCCGCTCTGTTTCTTCCATCTCATTTGTTTTTTGCTTACTATCCCACAGTAACACCAGTCCAATAATGCAAGCGACAAAGGAAACAGCAACTACAGATTCGTGACAAAATATATTTAACGAATGCATTTGTGTTTATTCCCACATTTTCCAGTTGAAACTCAGTCTAAAGGAATATTCCTTCCAGAGATACAAACTATTTACAAACCTCAATAGAGTCATGCATTTTTTGTAAACAAATGCAACATAAATTGTTGTTTTGCAAATTTAGATATTTTTAATAAAAATAAGGCTTGTTCTAATTCCCTCCTTTTTAAGGAGGGTTAGGGAGGATCAAGCCTGAACCCAAGCTATTGCCCATAGCAAAGGCTAAAGCTATTTAGATATCTGGTAAAAATGACGTAGACATAATTTATCACAACGCATAATTAATTTCTGAATATGTCTATTCAAAAACATAATTTTGAGCCACTTTCCAATAGCGCGAGAACCGTTTCAGGTCAATATAGCCGTCATAGTCAAAAAATGGTTCTACCTCTAGCACTTCCACTGCTATAGAACGCTCTATTTGATTGCAGATATCATCAAAATGGGGACTGGGACTATCGGCTGTGACGACTAAATTGGCATCATGTTCTTGAGCAAAAGCCAAAATTTCCAGTGCCACATCGCCACGACGGATAACAACGGGTAACTCTAGCAAACATTCGTAGATAAAAGCGATGCGTTTAAGACTCAGTTGCCATTCCTCTATCAAAGCCTCGTCCCAAACCCAGATAGCTGGGGCATCGGGGTATTTTTGCAGCACAGGGTTGTATGGACTGAGGCAATCTCCATGTACCCAAACAATTGGTTTATTCATTTTTTACCTTTTTTTCCACGCTGCCAACTTTGGCTATTGGCTTGTTTGCCAAATTCGCCTTTGGGAAAAAGTCGCTGTTCTAATTCTTCATAGCTGCCTTCAAAATCACAATGACCATAAAGGGAGCATTTCTGACAATAAACGCTTTTGGTGTAGCGTTCTAAATTTTCACGGTTGAAAAAATACGGTTTATGACTAAAGGTGCTGGCAACCCACTGCCATGACATATTATTACTAGCAGGATCACCATCTAAAAGGTGTTCAAGAAACCATTTGGCTCCAGCTTGCCAACGAATACGCCGCCAATGGATAACATAAGCCGCTAACCACATTCGGGCGTGGTTATGTAAATAGCCAGTTTCTCTCAAATCACGACTGAAACTGTCAATGCAAACTCTGCCTGTAGTTCCTTCTCTGATATCTTGTGGCAATTCGGGTGCATATTCAGCCACAGTATAGCCAGTTTTGTACTCTTCCTGGTCTTTCCAGATTTCATCCCCCAACTTCATATACAACCGTTGCCAGTAATCGCGCCAGCCTAACTCGTTAATTAGTTTCGTAGCATCATCTTGTTGCTGCACCCGTTCAAGGACATAATCTCGAATTTCTCGCAAACTCAAAACGCCATAGCGGATGTAAGGCGAAAGTCGCGTGACTGCACCTGTGAAAAAATTACGTGTTTGCGCGTAGCGAATTGGGTCAATTTTTTGCAGCGCGTTTTGTGCCGCTTTGCGTCCCCCCAAAGTTTCGCTGATGTGGCGATCGCGTTGTGCTGCACCTGGGAATTGTTCGCGCAGGTAGGCTACCAACTCATCGCGGTTGGTAAATTTGCGTTGCATATCTTTAGTCATGTGAACTTTGAAGGGTGAAAATAGATAAACAAAAATACTTGTAGGCTAAGTCACTATTATCGCGAATAAATACAAGCGATCGCTCTCAACCTTATGAGAGAACTTTTTTCATGGTAAGCAAAGATGAATCAGTGCGTAGGCATAGCCCGCCCCAGGCATCGCATTGATGCCGATTTTCTTCAGCTTATCAGTAAGTAAAGCTAAGATATCAGATAAATCTGTCACTTTTCGAGACGATGAGCTTGTGCATCAACCCTAACTGCCAAAATACTGACAATCCTGATAATCTACTTCGTTGTCAAACCTGTGGCTCTGAATTGTTACTAGAAGGACGCTATCGGGTAACTCGTTTACTGAGCGATAAAGGTGGCTACGGTGACATTTATGAAGTTAGAGATCGCAGCGATATACCCAAAGTTTTAAAAGTTCTTAAGGAAGAGAAGAAAAATGATGCTAAGGCTGTAGAACAATTCCAGCGAGAAGCTGAAGTTTTAAGTAAGATTAATCATCCAGGTATTCCACAAGGGGAAGAATATTTCAAATTTTTTCCTATAAATATTCAACAGCCAGTGCATTGTTTAGTAATGGAGAAAATTGAAGGAGAAAATTTACATGAGTGGCTACAAAAAAGAGGCAATCGCCCCATTAGTGAAAAGCTGGCAGTTGATTGGTTAAACCAACTGGCAAACACATTGCATGAAGTACATCAACAGCAGCTGATTCATCGAGACATTAAACCGTCTAACATCATGCTTCAACCGAATGGGCAATTGGTGTTAATCGACTTTGGTATTGCAAGAGGAATTAGTAAAACATACGAACAAAAAAAATTGGCTGGACAGGTCACGAGAGCAGTTAGTGATGGTTACTCGCCTTTAGAGCAAGCTACTGGAAATGCCACTCAGCAGTCAGATTTCTTTGCCTTGGGTCGTACTTTTGTCCATCTTATAACAGGAATACATCCTTTTGACCTGTGCGATCAATATAACCATGATATATACACAGATGAGTTAGAGAATTGGCGACATAAAGCCCCTAAAATAAAAGTATCAAGATATGGTCAATTTGTACTCTCACTGGGCATTTAGCTAGTGTCTATTCTGTAGCAATCAGTCCAGATGGAAATACTGTGGTTAGTGGCAGCTATGACAAAACTATTAAGGTATGGAATATGAACTCAAAGAAAGAAAATTTTACTCTTACTGGGCATTTAGGTGCTGTCAATTCTGTGGCAATAAGTCCAGATGGGCAGACTTTGGTTAGTGGCAGTACTGACGAAAAGATTAAACTTTGGAGTTTAAGCACTGGTGAAGAAATTTATACTCTCACTGGGCATTCAGATGCTGTTACATCTTTGGTATTTAGCCCAGACGGACAAACCCTAGTTAGCGGTAGTCGGGACTCTACAATCAAAGTGTGGCGAATACAATAGCTTCAAACTAAGAACACCCCTATTAACGCCAATGTGAACACTGCCGATAAATTCATCACACGAGTAAATCAGATTACTTGCTTAATATATGTACAATTCTAAAGCGATGTCTACGACGAGCTACGTCCATACAATCTCTCACACCCTCATCATGAGCAACATTCCCCAAGTCGGACAACCAGCCCCAGATTTCTCCACCCCTGACCAAAATGGCAATTCAGTCACTCTCGACGACCTCAGCAGTCAGTGGGTTGTCCTCTACTTCTACCCTAAAGATGACACACCGGGCTGTACCACCGAAGCGAAAGATTTTACCGAGTTGTATCAAGACTTCAGCGAACTGGGAGCGAAAATCTTAGGCGTAAGTCCCGATTTGGGTAAGTCCCATTGTAAATTTATCAGCAAACATAACTTGTCAATCACCCTTTTAAGTGACCCAGAACATCTTTTAATCGAAGCCTACGGCGCTTGGCGATTGAAAAAATTTATGGTCAAAGAATATATGGGTGTTGCTCGCTCAACCTTCCTAATTTCACCTGATAAAATCATTGCATATACTTGGCCTAACGTAAAAACCAAAGGTCATGCTCAGGCAGTTTTAACTAAATTACAGGAATTAGCAGCCACATAACGCAACTGAATGCAGGTATAGTTACAGCAATGCTACGTGAATCATATTTATAGTAATAAAGCAGGATGTGACCAGCTTATTTGAGCAAGCGATCGCCGATGCGTTGAACTCAGTCAATCCTCAAAAAGTTCTGGAAGGCAAAGTCGCTAATGCTATCATCCAGGCAGGGTTTGATTTAGTTAGTTTTAATAAAACAGTGGGTCTAAATGGCGAAGTCGGTGAAATCGATGTGGAAACCAGTAACGCTATCATCGAAGTAACAACCCAAACTGCTCGAAAGTTGAAGCAAGTTCAAAAGTTAATATCAAACTCTGATTTGAATCCCTTGAACAAGCCAGTTATTCTCTATGCACCCAATTATAAATTTACTCCGTCTCAAGATATTATCGCTACAGGCAGTTATGTGGTTTCCAGTCAAGATGAATTATTAGAATTATTATCCATACTAGGAGCATAAGTGATGCCAGAACCCATTTCTCTAATTTCTAGTGCTG
>JBGTMK010000659.1:0-12356 GCA_041743605.1 Nostoc sp. | reverse complement strand
CGCGCGAATGCCTGTAATTCGTATGGGTTCGCCAGTGATGGCGGCTAGACTTAAGGAAGTGCGAAGAACTTGTCCGCCTCCCTCTCCGTAGGAACCGTCAATTTCAATCATGGGCGATTTTGGGATGTTGGATTTTGGGTTCTCCGAAAAGAATTCAGGAGTCAGTCGTCAGAATGGGCTAAACCTTAGCTATCCGCTAACAGAATTTAATTGGAACCCGACTGAGGAATGAATACATCGTAAAACATCACAATCTGATCTTTCCTGCGGAAGTTGTCGCTCCGACTTTCCGCGCTTAATCCGCCACTTTCTGATTCCTGTTAGCGGATAGCTAAGGTTTAGCCCATTCTGACTTCTGAATTCTTCTTCAAACCCACGGCTCTTAAAATCAAACCACAAATTATAAACGCTTAATAGCTAGCTTTTTGGAGGCAGGTTACACAAATATACAGAAAAAGTTCTGATATCTGTTTTCGTAATTTGTTAATTTTGAACTTTGAATTGAAGAACCTTGCTTTTACCGGGGTTCATCAACCCATAAGGATCAACTATTTCTTTAAATTTTAATTGCTCAGGATCAATTACTTTTCTGCCTCCCTCTTCAATAATATACGTGTGGGGATTGGCAATACTCACACCCTGTTCTTCGTGATAGTGGATAATTTCATTGAGGCGTTCTTCGGTGGTATAGCGCACAAGTTGCAAAGCACCAGGAACTACGGCACCGTTCACCCGAAAAAATTCCAAATGCATCATGACTTCATCACCGAAGTGATGATACATCTGCTCTACTAGTTTTAAACTGCGTTCGCTAGGAAACATACTTTGTAAGTAGGTAATTGCAGTATCTACACTCCGAGCGTGTAAGGTAGTGTGGTTCCAAGTAAATTCTGCTAAATGTATACCTTTGGCAGCTTCTTCGGCTGGTTTTTTATATGTGATTTTGCCGCCATATTGCTGCACCAAACCCGGTAAAAATTCCAAACTCGGTTCGGAAATTATCAAAAATACTGGGTGAGTCCCTTCAGGAATGTACTGTTGTAGGGCGTGAAAATATTGGGGAATTTGGGATGCAAAGACAGAAATCAACTTCTTAATCATGCCATCAGCATTACCAAGAGCCTGACCAAACTTTGCTGCTGTCATAAACTCGTCAAATGTGACAATGACTTCTGCCCAAGGATAAGCTGGTGCTAAGGGAATTTCGACTTCGGTGATGATGCCGTTAATTCCCCAAGCATGATTCACCTTTTGCACATCGTCGCCGCGTAATTCGATCGCACGGGGTTCATCTTCTACAGTTATTACTCGCAGTGCTAAGATATTACCGCGATCGCCAAGTAATCCATATTGGATCGAGCCAATTCCCCCACTTCCCCCAGCAATAAACCCGCCAATTGTCGCTGTGCGGTACGTGGAGGGGGCCATACGGATTTCCCAGCCGATTTCTCTGGTTTTTTTATCCAAAGTTGCCAACTTCACCCCGGCTTCTACCCGCGCCACCCCCGGTTTTACCCAAGGAATCTCTTGCATCCGCGTCATGTCTAAAATTACGCCACCATGCAACGGTACACATTGCCCATAATTCCCAGTTCCCGCACCCCGCACAGTTACAGGTACACGGTGTTTAGCGCAGGCAGCTGCGACTTTTAAAACCTCTGCTTCATTGGCGGGACGCACTGCGATATCCCCCACTTTTCCCTCTAGTTTCGGCACTAGCACTGGACTAAAGGTGTGGTAATCCTGGGATAATTTTGCGACTTGGGCGGAATCGGTGATGGTTTCTATCCCTTCTAGAGAATTAATCAGGTCATCCGATTTTATCGTCATAGCTTATATCCTTTTTTTTAACGCAGAGGAACGCAAAGGTTTACGCAGAGGAGTTAATTCTCTGTGCCCCTTTGCGCTTCCCTCTGCGCTCCTTTGCGTTTAAAATCTTAATTCTCATGTTTCACAGCACTATTCATGCCACCTACTTAATATAAAGTCAGATAGGGCACTAAAGTTGAAATAAGTTGAGCAGATTCCGGTCAACGCTGTTGAGTCCTAGCGTAGTGTTAGATACGATGGGCAAAAAGGCGACAATCCAGGCACAAACTACTAAGGCGGCGAAGGTGTTATTTTTTAGCCAGAGAATTATTAAGGGTGCGATCGCAACTATGGGAGTTGCGTATTACTATAAATGACATTAATAATGCCATTCAAAAAATTACACTTAGAGTAGAACAAACTGGATATAAAACTGATAATTATATATTTATAACTACTGAAACTATACATAAAGATGTAGAAGACTATGCTGCTAATCTTTATGAAAAGACAGGAGGCATAGAGATTGCAGTACTTGATTGTCTTGGTTTTTTACGGCATTTTTTACACTTGTTCCATCGCTTACGGATGCAGTTTGTGGAGGAATATCAAAAGCTTGTGCTTGCAGAACCCGACAGTGCAGTTAGTCAACCCTTAAAAGAAGCTTTTTTAGCATTACGTCAAGCTGTTGAGAGTTTTGAAGTGGAAATAAACTCAGAGATTGAGACTGAATTAGATACTCCACTTTGAGAAATAGCTAAAAATCTGGAGAATAGCAAGCGATTGCTTACTTCTTGTTGTAATGCGTTTTTGATCTTCGGTAAAACCATACTTTGCTTAGAGTAAAGACCAGTAGGTAATGTTAGCAGAAGCAGAAACATAAATTGGTTTGCCTTTAAGGTCGGCAAGGGTTTTAATTGCTGGGTTGGGATGTGCAATGAGACACCAAGGGTCTTTCTGGAAAATTGCTGCGACTGTGATTTTGGGAATATCTTGTGCTATGGCATTTACGGCATCCATGCCATAACCCATAAAGAAATCTACCGCATCCCCCATCAACAATTGAGTACCACTAGGAATCTGCGGCCCACCCATTTTGATGGTTACATCTAAACCGTAATCTTTGTAAATACCAGTGGCTATCGCCTGGTAAAATCCGCCGTGTTCTGCTTGTGCTATCCAGTTTGTACCAAAGGTAACTTTATCCAACTGAGAATTGCTAGTTGACGGTTGGTTGCTGTTAGTACAAGCAGCAGGAATGCTGCTATCAATCCAGATAGAACTGTATTGAATAAAAGTGCGGCGATTAAGGCGATGAATTGCTCTTGATGAGGGTGATGACGGATTCATAAAACAGTATGATCCTTTCTCCTATCTGCCGTTGTAGCTAAATCTAAATGTACATTCTAGAATCAACTTTTGATTCACTAGCGAATAGGGCTGAATTTCTAAAGCACGTTGAAAAGCTCGGATCGCTTGCCCGTACTGCCCTAGTGCCGCGTAGCACAAACCCATACCGTGAAGCGCCCCAAAATGTATTGGATTTATCTGCACAACCATCTGACAATCTGCCAGAGATTTTTGGTAATCACCAATACTGTAATAAAGAAAAGCCCTGCGATTCCAAGCTTCGGCAAAATCTGGCTGATCTTTAATAAGTGCTGTCAGTTCTGTTTCGGCTTCAGCAATTTCACCAGCATCCAGTAACTTTTGACTGCGGTCAATTATTTCCAGCCCATAGATTCCCTTTTGCTGAAACCAGATCCGCCAGATTTTTCTGGTTGCCTTGTCCCGGACTGTGGCATCGGGGTTTTTCAACTCTTCAAGTAAGGAATTGATAGATAAAGAATCCATGAATTTGAGATCAGTGAATATACCTTTGTATTAACTTTCTCACAAAATATATCTATTAATTCATTTTTAAAGTCATCTTTAAATTTGCGCTGATTAATTGCTAATTATGAATTTTCTGTGTTATTTATTGGATTCAGCAATATGACTAATACCACACTAGACATTTAGAGTCTTGAAGAAGAATTCAGTATTAAACCCATTTATTCATTCCCCAGTCGTAGAGGATTCATTCTGACTCCTGACTCCTGACTCCTGAATTCTGTTTTATAACAAGAAAAACTTACTAGAGGTAGTTGACAGATCCCTAGTGAGTAGTAGCTGATAAAAACATCCCTAAAAAATAATGACTATGCCAAAGCAAAACGACGTTTCCAGGCATATTGTTCTTACTTCTCATCCTAGTAGCTTTGGCCCTAAACCAATTCCCATTCAATGGGGAACAGCCGATCCTATGGAACGCGGGCCGATTATTGCTACGCTAACTAAGCAAGCACATCGCAACGTGATTGGTACTCACTCTGGCAGTTATGCGATTTATCGTGCTTTAGCTGTGGCTAGCGGTGCTTTGCAGTCGGATCATCGGGCGGATCTGACAAATACATCCCCAGTGGAGCATATTGGGCCTCATCCTAGTTGGGCTGACTCTGATAAGATAGTATCTCTCGATCCCTTTGGAGGCATCGCATCTGAAGTGTTCGCATCCTATTGCCAACAGGGATATGATATTCGTCCTACGATCGCAATTACTCAAGCTCACATCAATATGCCAGAATTGCAAGATGCCATAGACAAAGGTCGTTTGCAGGTAGATGGCAAAATCATGAAACCAGGTGGTGATTTGGTTGTCACCAAAGCCGCAGTTGAACCTGTTTGGTATTTACCAGGAATTGCCAAGCGCTTTGGCATTGCCGAATCAGAGTTGCGTCGCGCTTTATTTGAACAAACTGGCGGGATGTTTCCAGAGTTGGTGACGCGATCGGATTTGGAGGTATTTTTGCCGCCCATTGGGGGCGTGACGGTGTATATTATCGGTGATCTAGCTGCGATCGCTGATCCCAACAAACCGGTAGCTGTGCGGGTTCATGATGAATGCAACGGTTCTGATGTGTTTGGCTCAGATATCTGTACTTGTCGCCCCTATTTGGCACATGGCATTGAAGTGTGCGTCCAAACAGCGCAAGAAGGCGGTGTGGGCATAGTTATCTATTGCCGTAAGGAAGGCCGCGCTTTAGGAGAGGTGACGAAATTCTTAGTTTACAATGCTCGGAAGCGTCAAGAAGGAGGCGATCGCGCTGATGCCTACTTTGCCCGTACAGAATGTGTCGCCGGAGTGGAAGATATGCGCTTTCAAGAATTGATGCCGGATGTGTTGCATTGGCTAGGCATTACCCGCATTGACCGAATGGTGTCGATGAGTAATATAAAGTACAACGCCATCATTCAGGCGGGAATTGAGATTGTGGAAAGAATACCCATTCCAGAGGATTTGATTCCCCAAGATGCACGGGTAGAAATGGAGGCTAAAAAAGCTGCTGGATATTACACCACCGGGGATGTATTAGATGCAGATGATTTGTCTGAAGTGAAGGGACGAGGCTTGGTAGAGTAGGAGATAGAGGGGAGAATAATAACTCCTCACTCTGCACTCACTCAGTGATAATGGAGAAGTTTTAGTGAGTGGTTATGAGAATGGCGCGATCGCAGTGTGGCAGCAAAAGTAAGGTTTAGCCTAATGAGTGGATCAGTGCGAACACTATGTAAAGCGTGTTTTTTATACTCTACTCACCAACAAGCCTAAGTCCTGACTCCAAAACTTGTGTACTAACTCTGAACCCAATCTGAATCAGTTGTTCAAAAATTGGTCTAGCACCTTCTATCCTACCTTCCTGTTTTGCTAGTAAAATCACACCTAAAGTTCCCCTGGTAAGCATTCCTAAACCAAGTGCGGCGATTTTTGCCGCCCGATCATCCAAAATTGCTTCATACCCTGGGTTGTTATGTATCCAGGTAAGAACTTGACTTTCTCCCAAACCAAGATCCCACGCTGCAATCATTGAATCAATTTGTTCTACATCTCGAACATAGCTAGATCCTTCATTCAAAATCCAGAGCTTTGCAGGATCATCATCCGGTGCAACGGAGATTTCCCCAACCACACCACTTAGGAATAATAACTTCATCACAAAGTTCAAAAAGCAGATGAACCTGATTAATCTTAGTCAGTACAATTAATGGAGAAGCGTTCACAACCCATCGTCTAGTCACGTCCTAACTCCTCTGCTAATTCTTCTGGAGTCACCTGGAAAGGTGAAACATTATAACGATTGAGTGCTTCTAGAAATTGGTGACGACTGACTCCTGCGATTTCAGAACCCTTAGATTGGGAAACCATACCGACTTCATACCATTTGACAGCAGCTGCTAAACGCATTTCTTGAACAAAGGTTTCTGGGTTACTACGGAGTGCTGAAAAAACATCATTTGGAAGTTCAATATTAATGTTTATTGTCATAAATTAAGTTGGTTTTACAAGTTATTCTTAGGCTAACATTAGTTTACTATAGAAACTTTGGTTAATAACAAATACCAAATTACTAATGACTAATGACAAACGAGAATTGATTGCATATCTTCGCTCCCCAGTCGCAATTCGGGAACGATGTCGGCAATTATTTGCACTGGTAACTGAGGGAAAATCGCGTTATTTTACCTGCGATTTAACCCAGTTGACAAAGGTAGCAGATTATGTGATTGAAGTTACGCGCTGCGAGTATCCGGATCTCGAAATTCCGTTTCACAGTCGTTGGCGACATTTTGAGGTTGGGGGTGTACCGCGTTTAGCCCAGTTAGATAGCCAGTTAGCGGGACTAACGCCTTTGGAAAAAGCTGCGGCCAAGTTTGATTTGGCAATCGTCAGTGTCTTGTTAGATGCGGGTGCAGGGAATAATTGGCGCTATGATGAGCAGGAGACTGGGTTAAATTTGGCGCGATCGGAAGGGTTGGCTGTAGCCAGTTTCCAAATGTTTTGTCAAGGGGCTTTTTCGAGTAATAATTTGCCTCAAGTAGATGCTCAAAGATTACAAGAATTCACAGAAGCAGAACTCAAAACTGGGTTTCAGGTAAATACAGAAAATCCTTTGGTGGGAATTTCTGGACGGTTGAGATTATTACAAAAATTAGGTCAAGTTTTAGTCTCTTCACCTAATTTATTTGGCAATGAAAATCCCCGTCCAGGGAATTTGGTAAATTATCTTTTGGGGAAATCTCAAAACGGGCAGTTAGCAGCTGCAACTGTTTTCGGTGCCGTTCTGGAAGGACTGAGTGAAATTTGGCCTAGCAGATTAGAAATTACTGGGATAAATTTGGGAGATGTTTGGCAACATCCAGCTGTTAGGGATGATGGTTTAGTGCCATTTCACAAATTATCCCAGTGGTTGACATACTCTTTATTAGAACCATTACAAGAACTTAGTTTAGTAATTACTGGTTTAGATGCCCTCACCGGATTACCAGAATATCGTAATGGAGGATTGTGTATTGATTTGGGACTTATTAATGCAAAACATCCAGATGTTTTACACTCATCCCACTCAGTAGCATCAGAAGTTATAGTTGAATGGCGTGCTTTGACCGTAATTCTATTAGATCAGATTGCCGGCACAGTGCGAGAAAAGTTGGGTATGAGTCCCGAAGAACTGCCACTAGTAAAAATCCTCCAAGGGGGAACCTGGACAGCTGGGCGTAAAATTGCCGCTGAACTCAGAATAGCTGGTACATCCCCTATCCAAATAGATAGTGATGGCACAGTATTTTAAAGCAGGAGGCAGAAACTCTTTATCTTATTTAAAAAGCAAACTCCTGTAATTACCAACTCATTTTAGACGACCAAGTATTTCCCCAAAAATTACAAATTACGAATTAGTTTGCCATCATTAACTCCGTTGTCAACATAGCCACAATAAATACGCAATCAACCGCTGAACCAATCAGAGGTCCAAAAATACTCTTTGGCAAAACATTTCCAAAAAGCATGATCAACGTTCCCATAAACATCCACAGCCATTGCGTTTGGCACCAGATGTAGAATCCCACCACAGCTACCAGCAAGGCTGTGAAAATTGTTAAAACTGGCACACTACAAATTTTAGGTTTGTAACGCAATGTGCCAGCAAAAGTTGTCGGTATTAGCTCTAGTTGTCGAAAGTCAGTTACCAAGCCAAGTACAATTAGCCCGATAGCGATCGCCCAGCAACCTTTATATACAATTGGATTATTCGCCCACGCTACACCTGCAATGTATGCTAGGTTGACAGCGATCACCACTAACAATGGCACAAATAAATTGTGGAATAGAAAGCGCAAGCGGTTAAGTAATTTCAGTAAAGTACCCTCATTAATTAGGCTACCCACTGAAACAATCAAATTGTCGTAGAACATTCCAGATAGCACGACAATCAGCAGAATTGTGGTAATTCTGTGTGATTGTTGAAATAAACTAATTCCCCAGATCGCCAACCCCAAAGTGGCTATCGTATAGACTGGATACAAAAAAGCTGCCATAATTTTTTCACAGAATTAATTAATTCCTGAAGATGGTTTTGTAGCTTACAATTTGTTTTTCCAGCCGAGATTAGCCGTCGCCCTTTTTAGACTATATAAACTTAGCGATCGCTAAGTTGAGAGAATATTCTGATATATAACTATTGGTGTAGTATGATTGCCCGATATAGGGTTCTATCCCCCAGCCCATGTTCTCATTAAGCTGTTTGCACTTGTCATGTAATACACAACTCTAAAAGCTGCACGTTTTGGAGAATCTATTCCCAAAATGCAGTCAAATATAAGGTGCATTACCAAACCCATAATCTCATTACAGGTATACCATCTATTAAGAGTAAGTCCAAGTCTTATGCAACACGATTTCTAAAATTCTTATTTCAACCAGTTTTGCCTAAAATATGCACAACCAAGTAACACTAATTGAACATCCATTGATTCAGCACAAACTAACGCTGATGCGTAAAGCTGAAACTAGTACAACAAAATTCCGCACTCTCCTTAAAGAAATTAGCCTATTGTTGGCTTATGAAGTCACACGGGATTTACCACTGAAATATGAACAGATTAAAACACCACTAGCCCCGATGAGTGCGCCAATGCTTGCTCCTGAGAAAAAGTTGGTGCTAGTTTCTGTGATGCGGGCAGGACAGGGAATTTTGGATGGTATGTTGGAGTTAATGCCATCAGCACGGGTGGGGCATATTGGTTTATACCGTGACCCGAAAACCCTGATTCCTGTTGAGTATTATTTCAAAGTTCCTCATGATGTTGAGCAGCGAGATATGCTCGTGGTAGACCCAATGCTAGCCACTGGTAATTCGGCTGTGGCAGCTGTGGAACGGCTAAAATCAACTAATCCCTTATCAATTAAGTTTGTCTGCTTACTCGCTGCGCCCGAAGGTATAGAGCGTTTTTGTCATGTACATCCTGATGTGCCGCTGTATACCGCTGCCATTGATGACCACTTGGATGAACATGGCTATATTATTCCTGGATTGGGGGATGCTGGCGATCGCTTATTTGGCACAAAATAAGCTGATTACTATGAGCAAATGATGAACAATGTAGTGATTAACCCAACATTATCCGAATCATTGATTAACAACTTTCACCTTCGTCAAATTCGGAAATTTTTCAGAGACAAATCTATAGCAAACACATCAGGTTGATATATCAAGTTCATATACAAAACTGATTAATTTTCTCAGACTATTTCCCGATCATCTACTATAATATTGGATACTTCGTCGCCGATACTTCAACGATAAATTTACATCGTAGCTACTAATGGTACAAGCTAATATTGGACAATTAGAAATAGAAATATCACAGCGCATCATAAAATTATATCATGATAGACTAGGCAAGCCTCCTAGTCAAATCATTTGCCATTTTTTTGATACTGAAATTGTAATTTCTCTAGAAGACTCCGTTACCCAAGTTGAACACACTCTATTGAAGGGAGGTTATGATAGTTTAGCTGAACAAGTACGATTATATTTAGAAAAAATAATTAAATCAGAATTGAAAAGTTTGATTGAAGAACTTATTGGTAAGCCTATCCTCGACCTGATGACAAACACAAATTTAGCAACAGGTCGTACTGGGATTATTGTGGTTTTAAATCAATTACCTGATGTTCGGAATGCCGAATCTATTCCAACAAGGGAAATGTAAAGAATTTAGCTGACTGATATGGCGATTGATTACCACTTCTAATTGATTAAAATCGAATGGTTTAGTAATGCAATCATCAAATCCTGTGAGCATCGTCGAGTCATCATCTTGTACCGTTGTTAGAGGTGTTACTGCAATGATCGGGATAGTAGCAGTTTTTGAGTCGTGTTTGAGGTGGTGCTGAATTTTAGGAAAAACATCGCAAGGTAGTCATATTATCAAGCAAGTAGTAGCATTTATGATGTATGTACTTACAAAGAATTTACTTAGTAATGCCATAATTGCGTATGGATAGCCCGCCACAGGCATCGCCTCTGTTGCATCATTAGAAATTACTTAAGTATATTTAACCGTCAAGTAACTGACGTGCAAGAGCGATCGCTTCTGTTGGTGTTGAAACTTTCCCCTCAGCTTGTGCTATGGCTATTTCTGTCAGCAGTTGGCCGATAATTGGCGAAGCTGGAATATCTAATGCTATAATCAACTCCTTCCCGCTCACTAGTGGAGTGGAATGAGCGACCAGATCATCAGGGTTGAGGTAGCGGTTAATCAAAGGTGCTAAGACTTGGTAGCCCTTTGCTGTGTGTAGTGGCTTGTCACCAGACATCGCCTCTACCAAATTATCAAGTGCTACAGCTAGCACTGCGATCGCAGGAAATACAATATCTGCGTTATGGAACAACAAGTATTGTTCTCGCAAAGACATATCGACTACTTGAAGCTGCGGTAATAGTTTCAGAACAGTAGTTACACCCCGAATTTCGGCACGACTATAAGTGAGTTCCTGTAGCTCTATTTCTGCTAATTCTGGATTTGGGTTGACTAGACTTGCAAGTTTGGCAATACCTAACCAAGTAGTTTTGATACTATCGCGGACATACTCTTGCAGTTGTGCCCCTAATTGTTGCCAATTTTCAGCGAGTAAGGCAGCTACATTGTCAACTGCTGCTAGTTTGATCAAGCTTTCACGAGTGGCATTTTTGAAGAAAGGGGCAAGTAAACCATCTTCCCAAGCACTTGTGATCCAGGGAGTACCCTGAGAATTTGCCAGTAGATAGCCAATTTCTACCCTAACTCGTTCGGCTGCAACTTTGCTGATATGTGATGCCAAAGAACGAATTGCGGTTTGGGTAGCTGGCTCAATAGTAAAACCTAGCTGGGCGGCTTGGCGATAACCTCGCATCAACCGCAAAGGGTCATCTTCTAAGTTTGCGGGTGATATCATTCGCAAAATGCCCTGTTGTAAGTCTACATAACCTTGCAGAGGATCGATAATTTCTTGGGTATGGGGATTATAAGCGATCGCATTTACTGTAAAGTCCCGTCTGTGCAAATCAACTTCTAAACTATCTCCTTCCTGTTGGGCAAAGTCAGCCGTAGCGTGGGGAAAAACCACACGCGCAATTTGTCGTTTTGCATCAAGCAAGACAAAACCAGCTTTGTAATGATGAGCGATCGCTCTCGCTACCTTTACCGCCTTAGATGGTATAACAAAATCTAGATCCAGATATTCGCGAGTTCTGCCCAGGATGGCATCCCGGACAGCGCCACCTACCATGTAAGCGGGTTGTGGTAGGAATTCCAAGCTGAAAGGCCAATTTTCGGGAGCGAGGGTAGAAGGAATTGATTTATGCATTGTAATAAAAATCAACCCAGCAACTCATGAATAACAGTTGGGCTTAAGTTAGATTAACAATAAAGGCCCCTGGAGTTGGTTCTATTATGTGTATTTGCGTGAATTGCCACTATGTAGACAGCTGTTTTACCTATCATGCCGTAGAAGGGCAGCACCAACAGCCTCACTTGACCGAAACACCAAATTTCGACCCGAATGAACCTTCTATCAATGTCAACATTCGGACTAAAGATGATGTAATTGAAATGGAATGGGATGTTGTTGGTTGTCTGAGCTTTAAAAAGGAAACGGGTAAGTGGTCGAAGTTGCGTCCTGGTGAATTAGTGCCGACTTGATAGAAAATCAACAAGAGTGGCAATACTTAAAACGATGGGCAACAAGACTGTTTGACTGATTGTTACTCACTAGTACCGCTGCGCGTAATTCGTAATGACGCTCTCTACGAACGCGAACAGCGTGTCGAAGACAGACGCTCTTGCTAGCTTGCTTAAGAGCAGGGGTACGCGGACTCGCTTTGCGCGTCGCTAACGTAATTCGTAATTACCTGTTCGCAAGGGTTTCAGGCATTTCAAATGGGTGGTTTATTTACGCCGTGCTGTACTAGTCGAAAGAATACCTAAGTAAGTCGGCATAATAAAACCAAACTACTGTTTTGAAAAGTAAATAAAGCTCAAACTCTCTTTCTCCCTGCTCCCTGCCCCCAGCAAGAACTGCCTTATTCCAACGAGAATTATTTACGCCAACCTACTTAAATCGTTATGGTGCTACCAAGCAAAAGCCAGATGCTAATTTTGTCTGAAAACATTTTTTCTTTAATTCT
>JBGTMK010000658.1:0-4212 GCA_041743605.1 Nostoc sp. | reverse complement strand
AATTTGCAGGCAAAGATTGGATAGCTAAAGCTTCCGCTACAGATATTCGCCGGATTTTATAGGGATGCAAATGTACTTCATTATTTCCATAGCAAGCTGTCGGAGAGTAACGCCATCTGTGCAGACGCTTGAAAGATTTTTTAGAATCATCTCCTTCATCAATAGCAGCAAATTTTGTGATACCTGCTCTTGGTTGAAAACAGTTTTCAGCATTGGGGTGCTGAAGCACATTATTTTTTCTAAACCAGTATTCAACTGTTAACTCTTGAGGGATGCCATCAGGACAAGGAATGATGGAATTTTCTTGGAATGGATCACACTTACGCCAAGGGTAAGCGAAAACATTTTCTTGAGGATATAAAATATAATTTTTCCAAGGGAAATATCCTTCAGATAGTAACTTTTCACTACTGAATTTTATTCCTATATCCTTAACAAAACTATTCTTGAAGCCAATTAGTATAATTCTTTCTCTATCCTGCGGTACACCATATTCGATAGCATTAATTAACCGCTCTGTTAATATATATCCCGCTTCCTGTAATTGTTGCTTGAGCGATTCAAAAAATAAACGGTGTTTTGTTGTTTTCCATAAACCCTTAACGTTCTCAAACAAAAAGAAATCTGGAAGATTGTGGCAAATTAATTCAACGTAAGAAGCAGAAAGCTTGCCATTATCTCCTAAACGTCCTCTATTTTTACCACCAATAGAAAAATCAGGACAGGGAGGCCCACCTATGAAACCAATTGTCTTATGAGATTTGCGGCAATCTTTGACTAATTCTTGAAGGCGTTGTGCTTCTTTTCCAGCGATAAGTTTTGTTACATCTGCTGCTTCACCGTGATGATATCCATATTCAGGCGATCGCATTTTCAAAACTTCTCGTGAATGGCGATAGGCGGCGATGAATGGGGCAAAGATTTCATTGACATAAACAATATCAAAACCGCTAGTTTCAAAACCTAAATCTAGGAAACCTGAGCCAGCAAAAAAAGAGAAAATACAAGGGTGATCGCTCATTGAATGACTAGTATTATAAAAAAGTCTTATCAATATCAGATATTACCAAAATTGATTCTATCCTTATTTCTAAGGAGAATTAATACTAACTATCCCAATTTGGTATTAGGGGTTAGCAAAATCTAATACACTTAGGGTTTCTACGTAAGTACCAATTAAAAAGGAACAATTTGAAGACTGCTTAAATAGTCAAAAAAATTCACAGTTCCTCTAAGTGTTTAATATCAAAGTTTACTCAATCTTTAAGGAAAATCCCTGACAGAAAAGCAGTCTGAAGTCACAATTAGATATAGGAGTTTTCAAGCTCCAAATGATGTTTAAGACAAGTATTTGTCATTAAATAAAAAACCGGGGTACTTCGGACTAATTTTTATGCGGATTTTAATTTACTCCTACAACTACTATCCAGAGCCAATTGGTATAGCCCCACTGATGACTGAATTAGCAGAGGGACTAGTGAAACGTGGGCATGAAGTGCGCGTAGTCACTGCTATGCCTAACTACCCTGAGCGTCAAATTTACCAGGAATATCGGGGCAAGTGGTATCTCAACGAATACAAAAATGGCGTTCAAATTCAACGCAGTTACGTTTGGATTCGTCCACAACCCAACCTATTAGATCGGGTGTTATTAGATGCTAGCTTCGTTGTCACTAGTTTTTTGCCTGCCCTCATCGGTTGGCGTCCAGATGTAATCCTCTCAACATCGCCATCCTTGCCAAGCTGTGTACCAGTTGCTCTTTTAGGATGGTTACGTGCTTGTCCTGTGATTTTAAATCTACAAGATATATTACCAGAAGCAGCTGTCCACGTCGGTCTACTGAAAAATAAATTACTTATCCAGTTGTTTACATTATTGGAAAAATTTGCCTACCGCACTGCCAGTAAAATTAGCGTCATCGCTGATGGGTTTGTGGACAATTTGCGAGGTAAAGGCGTAGAAGCTGAAAAAATTGTACAAATTCCCAACTGGGTTGATGTAAATTTTATCCGCCCTTTGCCTAAAGAAGATAACCCTTTCCGGGCAGCACATAATCTAAATGGCAAATTTGTAGTACTTTATTCTGGTAATATCGCCCTAACCCAAGGCTTAGAAAGCGTTGTCAAAGCGGCTTCTGTATTGCGCCATATCCCAGATATTGTTTTTGTCATCGTTGGAGAGGCAAAAGGTTTACAGCGATTGCAACAGGAATGTCTAGACTGCGGCGCAGATAATGTTTTGCTACTGCCATTTCAACCCCGCAAAGATTTGCCACAAATGTTGTCAGCTGCCGATGTTGGCCTGGTGGTACAAAAGAAAAATGTTGTATCTTTTAATATGCCGTCAAAAATTCAAGTGCTACTTGCCAGTGGAGGGGCTTTAGTTGCCTCTGTCCCCGATAATGGTACGGCAGCAAGAGCCATCAGGCAAAGTGGTGGTGGAATTATCGTTCCTCCAGAAGATCCTCAAGCCTTAGCTATGGCAATTTTAGATTTGTACCAAAACCCCGAAAAAGTAAAAACTCTGGGTTACAAAAGTCGTCAATATGCCGTTGAGCAATATGCTTTTGAGCAAGCTTTAAATCAATATGAGTCCTTATGTTACTCATTGACAGCAGATCGTCGAGCAATTCGGTCTACAGGCATAGTCACGAAACAAGAAGTTTGATCTCCGCAGCAAAGTTGCATTTAACTACTACAAGGCTAGACTTGCGTAGTGTCAAGCCCTCAAATCTAGATATAGAAGATTTTGAGGGTAGCCAATTTTATTAGGAAATATACAGCAATAGACAAGCAGGTTTCCAAGTACATTGTTGAACCAAAAATTCCACGGCTTCGCTTCATTCAATCCGTGGATAAAGGATGTTTAAGTATCTACCATTACCTATCAATATGCGTATGAAATTGCACTTTTGGTAGACCAGTTATGAGTATGCTGTGTTGTGTCGTAATTTTTAGCCGATAGTCTAAAGGCTAGATGTGGCCTTATCTGCGAATGACTAGCTTTCCATTACATATTATGCTGTTTGATGAATCTGCGATTTTTCTCGCTGCATAATAACCATCCGCAACTGCATCTAAACAGCCAATTATCAAACTAGCCCCATAGACACCTGTTTTTTTGTTAGTATTCAAAAAAACCTATTGACACATTTGGTCAGATCAATTGTTTGTTGTTTGTAAGTAAATGTCAACAATTGTTTCAAAAGGAAGAAAGCACCTGAGGTTTAATGACTGATTATTTCCAAGGAAATTTCCCATTGCAATCTGTCCCACTGACGAAGAGTGCGGTAATAAGCCACGGCCAAACCGAAGAGGCTAGCGAAAGATTAGCTGCAACGATCGCTGTTGCAGCATCAGACCGCAAAGCAGGTGAGATTTTATTGCTGAAAGTAGCAGAGGTGTCTTACCTGGCTGATTACTTTGTGATTATGACTGGCTATTCTAAAGTACAGGTCAGGGCGATCGCTCAAGCAATTGAAGGAAAAGTCGAAACTGAGTTGCAACGCCGTCCCTTAAGGACGGAAGGAAAAGTTGAGGGGAGTTGGGTACTACAAGACTATGGTGATGTGATCGTTCACATCATGATGCCCAAGGAACGGGAGTTTTATAATTTAGAAGCGTTCTGGATTCATGCAGAGCGTATTTCCCTTCCAGAATCTGATGAGGGTGAGGATAAACCAACATGATTAGGTCTTCGGTTTCTAATTGCCCAGTTCCTACAGACCAACAACCGCTTAATGAATACGAAGAGTTAAAAACTTCCTGGCTGTTTCGTGATACTACTCTAGATTGGCGCGAGTATATCACGAAACTTGTTTGGATTTGGGGTTTATCTTGGCTTTTCGCAGGGCCTATAGCTGCGGCAAGTTTTGCACCTCACAAGTATATTGCACATTTTATTCTCTGTGGTGCAGCAGGAGCGAGTGTCGGGTTAGTGCTTATACTGGTAAGGTTGTACTTAGGCTGGTTCTACGTGTGCGATCGCCTTTGTAGTCCCACAGTCTTTTATGAAGAGTCCGGCTGGTACGACGGCCAAACTTGGATAAAACCACAGGAAGTCCTCAACCGCGATCGCTTAATTGTTGCATACGAAATCAAACCCATTCTGCGGCGATTACAATTTACCTTTGCTGGCTTGGCGGGAATGTACGTTATTGGTACTATAGTTTGGCATTTGTTTTAAAAAGTCATTAGTCATTAGCTAAAGAC
>JBGTMK010000657.1:0-7025 GCA_041743605.1 Nostoc sp. | reverse complement strand
CTCTCAAAGGTTGTACTGGTAACGATTCTTTGAGTGCTGCCAGTTCAACAGGCGATAATTTGCTAGATGGTGGTGATGGTAATGATTATCTCTCTATCTCCACTGGCTACTACGACCTTGAAACCACTGGTAATAATACTCTCAAGGGTGGCGCTGGTAAAGATACCTTGGGTGCTGCCGGTTCAACAGGCGATAATTTGCTAAATGGTGGCGATGGTAATGATTATCTCTTTGCGGATCTTTCCTCTGGACATAACACCCTCAACGGTGGTGCTGGTAACGATACTTTGACTGCTGAGATTTCATCAGGTAATAATCTGCTCAATGGTGGCGCTGGTAATGATTATCTTTCTGTCTCTGGCTTCGAGGGCTATAGGTATTCTAATAGCTCTGGACATAACACCCTCAACGGTGGTGCTGGTGACGATACTTTGAATGTTGACTATTCACGTGGTGCTAATCTGCTCAATGGTGGCGATGGCAATGATTATCTTTCTGCCTCTGGCTACGGCTACGGCTGGGGAGGAATTGATTTTGTTACCTCTGGAAATAATACACTCAATGGTGGCGCTGGTAGTGATACCTTGAATGTTGACTATTCAACAGGCAAGAACCTATTGGATGGAGGTGATGGTAATGATTATCTCTCTGCCTCTGGCTACGAATACGACGAATACAGCCAACAATATCGTAGGGCGTCTGGAAATAATACACTCAAAGGTGGCGCTGGTGATGATACCTTAACTGTTGACTATTCAACAGGCAAGAACCTACTGGATGGAGGTAACGGCAATGATTATCTCTCAGCCTTTGGTGCATTAGGCAATAACACTCTCAAGGGTGGGAACGGTAATGATATCCTCATAGGCGGCAAAGGTAATGATATCCTCATAGGTGGGAACGGTAATGATACCCTTTCTGGAGGAGGTGGTATTGATACCTTTGCTTTCAATAGTTTTAATGAGGGCATTGATAGTATTAATGACTTCAACGCCACTAACGAACTCATTCAAGTATCTGCTGCTGGTTTTGGTGGGGGCTTATCAACAGGTTTACTCTCAGTTGGTCAGTTTACCATCGGAGCATCTGCAACCACCAGCACTCAGCGATTTATATATGACAACACTACAGGTGGATTGTTCTTTGACCAAGATGGCAGTGCCGGTGCTTTTAGTCAGGTACAGTTTGCACAGCTATCTGGTGGGTTGTCACTCACCAAAAATAATTTTGTAGTTGTTTAATCGTACTTAGGCTTTTTTGACGAAGTGCTAAAGCACAAGAAAAAATCTTTAGAATGGGAGGTGCTATTAATTTGAACTAATTCGTAATTAGTAATGATGCTTTCTACGCGCAGCTTCTCGTCGAAAGCCTCATTATCAATTACGAATTATTTAATATTGTGGTGGGACAATTTTGATGGTGATGTCTCAATTAAGTTGTACGATAGGAACAAACTTATCCACAACATTTCTTTCTGTGCAGAATGGGAAAATGAAATGGATAACTGGCTAAATGCAAACCTCTCAACAAGGTTGATGCTGTGGCACTGATCGGAATTGTTATCGTTTCTCACAGTAAGCAACTAGCTTTGGGTGTGCGGGAACTCGCCGCACAGATGGTTCAGGGGCAAGTTCCCATTGCTGTTGCAGCAGGTATTGAAGATACTGAAAATCCATTGGGTACAGATCCCATCCAAGTTTATGAAGCGATCGCTTCTGTATTTTCTGATGATGGTGTCTTGGTGTTAATGGATTTGGGTAGTGCTTTGCTGAGTGCAGAAATGGCAATAGAGTTTCTACCAGAAGCACAACAGCAAAAAGTGTATTTGTGTGAAGCACCTCTGGTAGAAGGCGCGATCGCTGCTGTGGTGGCTGCGGCGGCTGGTAGAGATATTCACCAAGTTATGGCGGAAGCACGCGGCGCACTCCTAGCTAAAGCGACTCAATTGGGTGTAGTTAGTAGGCCTTTGTCAACTGCCACCCCAGCAACAACTAATGTAGAATCACCAACGCGAGAAATCCAGCTGATTGTCAGCAATCGCTTAGGATTACACGCCCGTCCCGCAGCGCAGTTTGTCGCAACCGCAGCTAGGTTTGAATCCCAAATTCTAGTACAGAATTTAACAAGAAATACTGAACTAGTCAGGGGCGACAGTATTAACCAAATCACAACTTTAGGAGTGCGTCAAGGACACGAACTGCTGATTACAGCCACTGGTTCAGATGCAGATCAGGCGATCGCAGCATTACAGGCATTATTCGCAAATAACTTTGGTGAAGATAATGTTGCCTGGAATTCTCCCCCAGCATTTCAGCATAAAGTTAGCCCAGCAACTCACGGGGAGCTTTCGGGAATTGCAGCTTCTCCTGGAGTAGCGATCGCACCTGTTGTACATTATCAACCCACTCATATTGTTACTACGGAATACCACGTAGATAATCCTGAGATAGAGTGGCAACGAGTGCAGACAGCAATTCACACTGCCAGACAAGAAATTCAAGCAGTTTTCTCACAAGCATCTCTGCAAATTGGTGACACTGAAGCCGCCATTTTCGATGCCCAATTACTATTTTTGGAAGATCCAGTACTGTTGGAAGCAACTCACCAAAGCATTTTAGAAAACCATATAAATGCTGAAGCAGCTTGGCAAGCCGCAGTAGATGAAGTAGCGACTTCTTACCACACACTTGAAGATTCTTACCTGCAAGAACGAGTTGAGGATGTTGTAGATGTCGGGCAAAGAGTGCTGCGATTATTAGTTGGCAATGCTGCTGCTAACCTACATCTTAAAGAACCGGCGATTTTGGTGGCGACTGATTTAACCCCCTCAGATACCGCTGGACTAGATCCGACAAAGGTACTGGGTATTTGTACAACTTCAGGTAGTGCCACCTCCCACAGCGCAATTATTGCCCGGACATTGGGTATTCCCGCAGTTTTGGGAGTAGATGCCCAAGTGTTGCACTTGGCAGATGGTACACTTATGGCACTTGATGGTGAAAGTGGCAGAGCTTGGGTAGAACCAGAATCAGATATCCTGGATTTACTAGCAGCAAAGCAGTCAGCTTGGCAAACTGCTCAACAAGAAGCACAAGCTACAGCACATCAGCCAGCAATTACTCTTGATGGTCGGCAAGTTAGCGTCTTTGCTAACATTGGTAGTATAAGTGATGTTCAAGTTGCGGTGGCTAGCGGTGCAGAAGGCGTGGGGTTACTCCGCACTGAGTTTCTTTATCTAGATCGGACAAGCGCCCCCACCGAAGAAGAACAATTAGCAGTGTATCAGGCGATCGCACAAGTTTTAGATAATCGTCCGCTAATTATTCGTACCTTAGATGTCGGTGGTGATAAACCACTTCCTTATCTCAGAGTAGGGTTTCCAGAAACTAACCCTTTTTTAGGCTGGCGAGGAATTCGTTTTTGTTTGGATCATCTGGATTTGTTTAAAACTCAGTTACGGGCAATTTTGAGAGCCAGTGTAGGGCACCAACTTAAGATTATGTTGCCGATGGTTGCTACGGTGACGGAAGTACGTGCAGCTAAATTAATTTTGAGTGAAGTGCAAGCTGAACTAAATCAAGCTGGTATTTCCTTTGATGCAGCGATGAAAGTGGGGATTATGGTGGAAGTACCATCAGCAGTAGCGATCGCAGATCAGTTAGCAGCAGAAGTAGACTTCTTTAGTATAGGGACTAACGACCTGTGTCAGTACGTCATGGCTAGCGATCGCACTAACCCACGCGTGGCAAACTTGGTTGATGCACTACACCCAGCAGTATTGCGAATGGTACAGCAGACTGTCCAAGCTGCCCATGCGGCAGGGATTTCGGTAGGATTATGTGGAGAATTGGCAGCAGATACTTTAGCAACACCAATTTTATTAGGTTTAGGGCTGGATGAATTGAGCGTGAATCCTCAAAGTATACCTAGAGTGAAGCAAGCGATCGCGAGGTTTTGTATAGTTGAAAGTGAAGCGATCGCGGCATCAGCATTACAACAAGATTCCGCAGTTCATGTCAGAGAACTAATCTCAACAGTTATTCCCCCCTATAATATTAATTCGTAATTGAATGACTTGAAGTCTAGATTCTCAATAATTCAAGACTACCAAAAAAGCCAATTACGCGTGGGTGTTTTACCAATAATGATGTTAGCGAGTCCGCAAACGTCATTACGAATTACGAATTACGAATTACGAATTAGTTAAAATCTTATTCCCAGTTGCCCGTTAAAGCCACGAATAGAATTGTAACCAGCACCAACAAAAACGTTATCAGTGGCACCTACCTGAACACCACCTGAAACTGCAACACCTTTATCTTCCGAATAAAGTCCAACTCCTACATAGGGTGAAATTACAGGCAAGCTGATAAATTTTAAAACATCTACTCCCGTAGCACCATCAGGGCCAGTTCCGATCTCAACCCCGAAATCCAAAGCTCTAGCTCCTACAGCATAGGTTATATCACCATCTTTTCCACCTACTGAAACCCAAGGTTGCGGTATGAGTTGAGCCGATACTTCACTTGGGGCAAATAAAGCTAACAAACATACAACATATTTCAACTTAGTGAATCCCATTGTTCTCTTGTTTCCATGCTCTGCATGGAATTAGATATTAGATACCTTGCAAAAGTTCCTAACACCCCTTAATACCCTGATTTTTACCAAGGGGTGGGGTGCTTATTTGTGATTTATCGAACATAATTCAGAATTATTCTTCAACGAAAGACTCCTTTCCCAGGCGGAGGTCTGCTTGCTTCATCAGTGGTAAGATCCGATCGCCAAAAAATTCTAGGTCTTCCTTAAAATCAAAGTAGAGTGTGTAGCTGCGAGAGTACGACACCATTTCAAGTTATACAAGAATTGCAGGTTATTAAATTTGCGTTCCTAAGTTTTTGAAGTTGTGAGTTTTGAGGAACAAGAATTGCTGAACCAGCAGGACTAGCAGCAGTACCAACAACGTAAGTTAGTGATGCTCCCGCGGCTTGGGCAAATATTGGCGGTGATTCTCCCACGAGGCCGATATCAATACTACCCACATTCATGGCTTCTAATTGAATTTTTCTCACCGACTTACTTACAGTCGGGGTTTAAATCCCCGGCGTTGCTAAATCAAGGGATGATTCTTGTAGGCTGGGTGTCTTGCCCATTGGTATTAACTTAAGCTAAAAGCCCATTCAAATCTCGTTTTCAGCCTCTGGCTGGAAATGCTGCTCCTGGCGGCAGAGCCGCCAGTATAGGGAGGCGGCAGCCTCACCGACGAGCATTCCCAGTCTCCGACTGGGAACGAGGCAATCTAAAAATGGCAAGATGCCAATGCCACAAAATCAACAAAATCATCCCGCAAATATGCAACGTCCAAGATCCTTAGTAACCCTTTTTTCTATGAGATGCTGCGCGAATAATTTTGAACTTTAAATTGTTACTATCTCAGTCTCAGAAAACACAGCCCTAATTCAGTAAATCAGGTTCTTCGCGTACAATTCTGTCATAAAGTGGCTGGAAACCGAACCACCCACTCGCACGTGACCCCACTTGAGTTTGTGTTAAACGGGCTGTTTCGTGTTTGATTATAGTTGGTCTACCCGCAGCTTCTGCTAGGAGTTGGGCTTGACACGATCGCTCTAAGCTAATGTACCAAAAGGCAGCTTCATCTACTGTATGTCCGACAGTTAAAATGCTGTGGTTGCGTAGAATTATAGCTTTCTTTGGCCCCAAGGCTTGCGCCAGTCGCTGACCTTCAGAAGTTTCTAAAACAACACCGGTGAAATCGTCAAATAGGGCATGGTCTTCGTAAAAAGCACAAGAATCTTGAGTCAAGGGATCAAGGAGACGCCCCAAACTAGACCAGGCTTTACCATAAAGTGAATGGGCGTGAGCCGCCGCGATGACATCAGGTCGAGTTTCATGAATCTGAGAATGGATGGCGAAAGCAGCTTGATTTACCTGAGCATCGCCTTTAACCACCTCACCTTCTCTGTTAACTAAGATCAGGTCAGAAACTCGGATATGACCGAAGTATGTGCCTAATGGATTGACCCAAAAATGGTCTGTAAACTCTGGATCACGAGCCGTAATATGGCCTGCGATTCCTTCGCTGAAACCAAACTTCCCAAACAGGCGAAAGGCAGCAGCTAGGCGTTGCTTACGGTAGAGGCGTTCGTCTTCAACTTGCTCGAATACTGGGGGTTGTCGTTTATCGTAATTGGGCATATTCTTTTTTATCCTCTTTATAGGGGGCGTTGGAATATCCAGAGCGAAAGGATTTGACGCTCTGAGATTCTGGGATGAACTGGTGATGCAAGACGCTACCAGTATCATTACTCATCAGATGAATTGATACAGATGGACTCTGAGATATAGCTTTTACCGAATGAATATCATTATCTGGGGGTAAGAGGTGGTAGATATCTCCTGGTTGAAGCGATCGCACTTCAGTTACTTGTAATTGTGCGTGTCCTTCGGCATCACCGTTATCTACACGGCGATAGAGTGTTTCTTCTTGATTGCCTTTGTATAAACCAATCAATCCCCAAGCTAAATGGTCGTGGACGGGAGTTGTGGAACCTGAGAGAATCACCAAACTAAATACTGATAGGGAACGGTCTTTGGCACGATAAAGTAGCCACTGACTAATACCACCGTCCATTTGGCTTTCGGGATTGACTTGAGCAAACTTTTCTGGTATACATTCCTGTTGGGCAAGGAGTTCTTGAAAATAGGGTTCTAATTTGGTGAGAGTTTGTGTGTGATCGTCAATAGTACTAGCACTAATTTCTTGCACTTTTGTTACAAAGGATCGTAATTCCTGGCTCTCAATAAACCATTGGTCTTCTGGTAATGGTTCTAAAATAGTGTGGTTTGTCATTATAAGTGGAGTTTTGTGACTCTGTGCTTACTCAGTTACCGACTATCAACGTCTTGAAACAGCCCACCAGTTCTGCTTGGGTTGAACAAGCGATCGCTAACTTAGATATCATCTTACTCGACCACTCCCACTGTGAACGCAAAGCAGCAGGCGT
>JBGTMK010000656.1:0-2811 GCA_041743605.1 Nostoc sp. | reverse complement strand
AAATGGTGGGAACAGTATTGTATGAGCAAGTCGGTATTCCCCGGACATGGGAACTGAGTGAGCAAAACTTTGTTAGCTCAATTGCGGAATTTGTCGCCTTGACTTTAGAAGTTTGCGATCGCAAACGTGCAGAATCCGCATTGCGTGAGGCTAAAGAAGCTGCCGAAATGGCAAATCGTGCCAAAACCACCTTTTTAGGAAACATCAGCCATGAATTGAGGACTCCCTTAAACTCCATTCTGGTAATCACAGAAGCGCTCCAAGATGAAGTGTACGGCCGTGTGAGTGAAGAACAGCGCCAATCCTTAAAGATACTCGAATCCAGCGGTAAGAACCTACTAGAATTGATTAACCAAATCCTTGACTTTACCGACACCCAATCTAGCAAGATAGAACTGCAACTAAGCGCTACTTCAATTCAGGGATTATGTGACTTCAGCCTCAGTTTTGTCAAACATCTAGCGTTTCAAAAAAATATTCGATTGAGGGCACAAATACCCGAAGAACTTGAACCCATCCAAGTTGATGAACGCCGCATTCGCCAAGTATTTATTAACTTGTTGACTAACGCAATCAAGTTTACTAAAGAAGGGGGCGAAGTCTGGATTGAAGTTCAGCCAACTTCCACAAATGAATATATCTTTTTCAGTGTGGTAGATACGGGTATTGGTATGCTGTCCGATGACCTTTTTAAATTATTTCAACCTTTTGTGCAAGTTGAAAACGCCTCTACCCAACGTTCCCCAGGCACCGGTTTAGGATTGGTGATGGTGCAAAAAATTGTCGAGTTGCATGGTGGAACTGTCCATGCCGAAAGTCAGTTAGGCAAAGGTAGTCGATTTACAGTCAAACTTCCTTGGAAAAAAGCGGCGGAATGAGGGAGTGGGGACTTCTAATTGCCCTGGGGATGAAGGGGGGTAAATCCAGGGTTTGGGCTTCATTGTGTACACCTTAGCCTTCTAGGAGACAGAATGTAGTGTATACAAACGAAACAAGGTACTGTTACTTTGATGATTTTTCCGGGAATCCTGTAGTTGTATACCCACCAAGTTTATTAATCTCTCAGATTAGGTAGGCTTATTTTATGCAACTCATCACCTCGTTAGATATTAGAAATTCGGAATATTTATCAAAAAATCGCCTTATCAGTTACCATCACCAGTTGCGTCTAATTTTTTCGCTGGGTAATGAGGTAAAAAACGTTCTGGAAATTGGGATTTTTAATTCTCTGTTAACAGACATCTTGAAGAATAATGGATACAACGTCTCCACTGCGGATGTTGACCCCAGCCTCAAACCAAAAATAATTTTGGATTTGACTACAGATTTTTCATTACCAAAAGATAAATTTGATGCAATTGTCCTGTTTCAAGTGCTGGAACACTTTCCCTACGAACAGTCAGAAGAAGCATTGAGAAAACTTACTATTGCAACTAAGAAATTTTTGGTGATTTCGATTCCCTATTGCACCCAATACCTCTCGTTTCAGGTGAGAACCTCTTTCTCAGGTAGACCAAAGCATTTACTATTGAATGTCCCCAAATCCTGGAGTACAACGCCAGTCTGTGATGAACACTACTGGGAAATGGGTTTAAAAGGATATCCGAAAACGCGGATTTTAAACTCTGTTGCCAAAGCTGGGTTAACTGTTAAGCAAGAATTTATCGATCCCAGTTATCCATACCATTATTTTTTGGTGTTGGAGAAGAATTCTAGTAATACTTAAACAGCAATCTGTGGGGAGTGGCGAATCGGAGGTAGGGGAATCCGAATCAGAAAATGGCGGCAAACAATGCTCAAAAAACGAGCGTAGGCGCAGCTATGCTTTTAAAATCCTAATTGGTATCATACCCTTCTGTGTTCTCCGGGTTTATCCTGGAAAACAGATGGCTAGGTTGTATTACCTACTATCATCGTTTCAGATACTAACATCGAAAATTACCAATTATGCTAGAACAAGGCACTATCAGTATTCATACTGAGAATATTTTCCCGATCATCAAGAAGTCACTCTACTCAGATCACCAAATCTTCTTGCGGGAACTGGTATCCAACGCTGTAGACGCCATCCAAAAGCTAAAAATGGTATCCCGCGCCGGAGATTATGCTGGAGACATCGGCGAACCAGAAATTGAAATTGCCATTGACAAAGATAAGAAAACTCTATCCATTTCCGATAACGGTATCGGGATGACCGCAGATGAAGTTAAGAAATATATCAATCAAGTTGCCTTCTCTAGTGCTGAAGAATTTATTCATAAGTATGAAGGCAAATCAGATCAACCGATAATCGGCCACTTTGGTCTTGGTTTCTACTCTTCCTTCATGGTGGCGCAAAAGGTAGAAATTGATACTTTATCTTACCAAGAAGGAGCGCAAGCGGTTCACTGGACTTGCGATGGTTCTCCAGCTTTTACTCTCGAAGAATCTTCCCGAACAACTCGCGGTACTACTATTATTCTCAGCCTACAAGGGGAAGAGGAGGAATTTCTCGAATCTGCACGAATAAAGAATCTTGTCAAGACTTACTGCGACTTCTTACCAGTCCCAATTAAACTTGATGGTGAAGTAGTAAATAAGCAAAAAGCACCGTGGCGAGAGTCTCCGAGTAATCTGACTCAAGAAGATTATTTAGAATTTTACCGCTACCTGTATCCTTTTCAGGAAGAACCGCTGTTATGGGTACATCTAAATACAGACTATCCCTTTATCATCAACGGGATTCTGTATTTTCCCAAAATGCGGCCGGATGTAGATGTTACGAAAGGGCAGATCAAGCTATTTTGCAATCAAGTTTTTGTTAGCGACAAC
>JBGTMK010000655.1:0-4239 GCA_041743605.1 Nostoc sp. | reverse complement strand
TGTACTCCTGATAACTATTTGGTTACAGAAGCTTTGAAAGATGGAGACTTTGAGAGATTCCTGTGTGATGGTATTCCAAAAGTGTTAATAAATCTCTGTTCTGAGCTAAATGGACTAACTGTTGACGATGCTGAAACAATTTTAGAAGCTTTGCAACATCAATTACGTTGGGGTAATGCCCGATTATTGACGATTCAATAACTAATTACAGGTGGATATCTAAAAATTAGATATCCACCTGTTTACTAATTCCAGCATGAAAATTATGGAAACATATCTTGTTTTTGTTGACGCTGTTAACAACAGCAACAAGTTCTGGAGCGCAAAAGCTGAAGGCAGCAACTTAATAGTCCAATGGGGACGTGTTGGTTATCAGGCACAAACCAAAGTCCACACATTAGGAAGTTATCAAAGAGCGGTTGCTAAATTTCACAATCTGGTAGCCGAAAAAAAATCTAAGGGATACAGAGAAAGTCAGCCACAAATGGATGGCGAACGCAGTATTTCAGATATCAGACGAGCGATACAACTATTAAATACTATACGCCTGGCTGTTGGAAACAGAAACTTTAGTGATAGCTATATACTTGCCCTTAACGAGTATCTGAAAATTGTCCCAACACCATTAGGAATGCAGATAGATCCTTACAGGGTGTACCGAACAGTTGTAGATGTTGACTATCAACAAGAACTGCTCAATTCTTTACTGGTGAATGAACCTGTAGCTGTTCAGATCAAAGAATCGCCGCAATCTGAACCGAAAACTGTCAGCCTCAAGACTATCAGTAAGAACTTCTGGCGGCATTTGTAATTTTAGATGCGTCACTTTGTAAGAGATGCTAAAAAGCTACACTTCATTTTGAAATATTGTTTGGTTAAATTATGGAAATCAAGACTATTGCTGTAACTTACACACGTAAGTTCAATTTAGGTGACTATGAATCTTTAGAGTTAAGTTGCTCCTTATGGGGACAAATTGACCCAGCAGAAGAAGATGCACAAGGGACGACACAATTTCTATTTCAACAAGCAAAGGATTCTGTTAAGGAAGCTGCAATCCCAGTAATTAAAGCTTCTACGCATCAAATGAATAAAGCCAAAATGTACAAGCACTCTGCAACAAATAAATTTGATGACCTTGATAATTTCTAATAACTGAAATTCACCTTTTAAATTCAAAAACACTTTAGTCAAGCATTAATACTGCTTGGCTATTTTTTTCCACCCAGCGCTTTGACCCCCACAAATCACAATAGGAAAGACATCATGCCTAAAAAAGCTAACCCAGTCCCAAAAGACCATTCCCAGTTATGCCTTCAGTACCTCCGCCGTTGCGGTGGCAGCGCTCGATTATGCACTATAAATTTTAGTCTGGGGGTAATTCAAACGTTAGTTAATCGCAATCTGGTAAAAGTGACAAATACAGGTGCAGGTTTTTTTGTGGAGTTGGACGAAGTGAAATGAAAACCCATAAAGTAACTCATCAATCATCTCTGCCTTCAAACACCCGTAATAAATTAGTTCTTCGTCGGACTCGAAAAAGATTTAACCCCAGGATTTTTATCGAGCGCACCATAGAAACAACTGCAATTATCTCTCTGCTCTTGACTGGATTTTCGGGAGTTGGAGCAATGGGGTGCTGGGGAATGGAGATTATAGAGACGAATGCTGACTCCAACATCATCATCTCTGGTTGGGAGCAGCAAAAAAATATCTGCCTGGGTGCAATGCTGGTAAGTTTTTCCGCCTTCTTAGGCAGTTCTTTAGTCGGAGCAAGTCTCAGTATTCAACAGGATAAATTTTAGGGAGATAAACGGACAATGAAAGAGTACAAAACCAAACATGGTGGCTACAAAATTGAGACTGCTGAGTTATCAGATGGTGCTGTGGATGTTCATGTGGGAAAAACAGGTCTGTTAAAAACAACTTGGGCATCACCTTCAACTCAAACTTTTGACAATCATACGCAAGCTGTTGGCCACGCAAAAAAGGCTATTGATAACGGCGAAATTGATTCAGTTTTTCAACGTTAGAACACACCAATGGAAATCAAATTAACTACTTCAGAAATTCGGGCTATCTTGCAGGGCTGTCAACATACATTGCGGCTTGTACAAAGTAGCCGAGATTATCGTAATATTCAGTCATCGCAGTATTTCTCTACTACTAATAATATTGTGCTAAACGATGCTTTCAGTATTTTGGGAGAAATAGTGGACGCAATCGAGCAGGTAGAGCAATTTTCTCAACAAGGAGAATCAAGTTATGGAACAGGAAATTAAAAATGCAATTGGTTTGGACAATCCTGAACTCGTAATAGAGTCGAAACCAAAACCTGAACCTGAACCAAAACCAACAGTAACGATTTACGACTTCTCTTCTTTGTTATCTAAGCATGAACCATTGAAAAAATGGAAAAACCCGCTTTAACTAAAAGAGCCAAAAACCAGGGTTTTCTGCAAAGTTCAAAAAAATGAATTTTCTTTCTCATAGAGGCGCGGAATCAGTCAGGGCAAGGGATTGAGCAGACCATGAGACAGTTATTTTAACGGGATTACTAGGGTTTCGAGCCTGATCGAAATCATCCGCGTGTCCCAAAGCCTTGATGCGACGGTGTTTGAGGTCGAGCAGAGTCTCATGGTCTGCTTGCTTTTTAGCGAAGGCACAAAAAAAAGGTGCAGGGGAGCAGGGGAGCAGGGGAGTAGAGGAGAGGCAAATACCAAGTTCTTTCCCCTCTGCCCCTCTGCTCCTCTGCCAATATCCCCTCAAGCTTATGAGAAATGAGGGGTCAACTATTCGGCTGTATTTGGTGCTTCAGGAATCAAACCCAACTGGTAACGGGCAAGAGTTCCTTGAAGGTGAAGCGCAAATCCTTTTTCCCAAAAGACTCGATGCATTTCTGACTCATTCCAGCCCTCCATTGCTTGAACTCGCTTTGCGGCTTCATACAACGGCTCTGGAATAGAAACTCCAGTCTGAACCATTTTTGGTGTAGTTTTCTTAGGCATTTTCTCCTCGACAATAACGCTTACCTAACTTTACCCCTATAGTTCTATGTTTTTTCCGAGAATTTTTTCAGAATAATACCTCATCTATAGGGTTATAGATGGGGTATTTATGCTAATCTAGAATTGCAAAGATGTTACGGCTGTTTCTATGGCAGGAACAATTCTGAGGAACGAATATGAAAAAATTGTTGGTCAAGTTAGTGATTACACTTGGCCAAGAATTCTTCGTCGATTAGAAATATCTGATACCACCAGTGCCAAAGCAGGGGTAATTTTGCTGGTGAGAGCTTATGCTCAACTAAAGCTTTTAAACCCCAATCGCACCATTCGATTATCAGATGTTCAACGCTACGAATTTATTTGTTCAAACTTGCCACAATTGTCATGCAACGGCGCTCAACTCTTTGAAGCATTACAAAGGCTAGAACCGCGACCATCTAAACCAACAATTTATCGGTGGGGTCAAGAAATTGGAGTGCCATTTTCTGTAGATAAGATTTACACCGAATTTGAAATTCAGCAATGGGTCAAAAAAATTGCTTCTCAAACTAAATTCAAATTTCGTCAACCTAAATCAATTGGAGTCACTTCATGAACGATTTACAAGAACTTCTCATTGCTAATGGAATCGAAATGAGTTCTGAAGAACTACGCTTGTACTTACAAAAGAAAAGCGTAGATCCTGATGCGATTACTGAGGCAGAAATTATTGCCATCTCTGACGAACTTGTGGCACTCAAAAAAGCTAGTAATTTAATTGTTTCTAGCAATGGTAAAACAGCTAAAACTACCAAACGTACTGCCAAAACCAATAAAGCTCAACAGAGCATGAGTGATTATAAAACTTCACTTGCTAATCAAGCCAAGCAGTCGTTAGCAGAGATACAATCTTTTAATTCTGCAATTACCCAAGGGACACGCGAGTTTGCTCACAAGGAGGCAGTTGAAACAATCGAGACTTTAGCTAATGTGTCTAACGAGTATTTAGCAGAAGTCGCACAGTTCGCCAAAGAATTCCAGGGAGAACCAGAAGCCTTTTTTCGGTTCGGTCAGGAGATTACATCGTTCTATCTCTCTGCTAGCAATGCAGATGCGACCGAATAAATTCATCTTGGTAGCAGCAGTACTAAATCTGCTGCTATTAACCCTCGTTTTGGGCGTGGCAATATATGGAGCAACAAGACCAAACCCATCGCAAAGCATTAAACATTCACCTGAAGAAGGACGGGGA
>JBGTMK010000654.1:0-3033 GCA_041743605.1 Nostoc sp. | reverse complement strand
CAGTAGTAGGCGATCGCTTACAAAAAGGCACAGTTTTAGTAGCAGGAACTAACGATCATCTCTGTTTAAAACCAGATTTAACTTTAGCTTATACTAAAAATCCTATTGATTACCCTTATCGTCCTTCTGTAGATGTATTTTTTCACAGTCTTGCTCAACATTGGGAAAAAAAAGGAACGGCAATTTTACTAACAGGTATGGGTAAAGATGGTGCAGAAGGATTAAATGCTTTAAGACTCCAAGGTTGGCATACTATTGCCCAAAATCAAGAAAGTTGTATTGTTTATGGAATGCCCAAAGCTGCTATAGAATTGACTGCTGCTGTTCAGGTATTATCTTTGGAATCTATTTCAGCGAATTTATTACAAACTTTTGCTGTTAAATAATACATATCTTCAAATAATCACATGAGTTTGAATTTGTATTACCTCCTATGGAAGAAAAAATTATAGTTTTATTAATAGACGATCAATCTATCATCTGTGAAGCTATTCATCGAATGCTAAAACCAGAAAATGATATCATTTTTCACTACTGTAACGACCCCACCAAGTCGCTCAAATTCGTGAAAGAATGTCAACCTACGGTCATTCTTCAAGATTTAGTAATGCCGCAGATGGAAGGTTTATTATTAGTTAAATTTCTGCGTTGCCAAGATGCTACTACTGTCAATATTCCCCTGATTGTTCTTTCTAGTAAAGAAGAACCCACTATTAAAGCTAAAGCATTTGAGTTAGGGGCAAATGACTACTTGGTAAAACTGCCAAATGCACTGGAATTAATAGCTCGCATTCGTTACCACTCCAAAGCTTATATTAACTTTCTCAAACGACAAGAAGCAGAGGCTTTATTTAAAGCAGAAATCATACGTCAAGCCGCATATATTGAGCAAGTTAGCAAAGTCACAACTGCTGCTTCCGATGTAGAAAAAGATGCTTTTGAACCCGATAAATTAGCAGAAGTTACTAAACGCAGCGACGAACTAGGACAATTAGCACGGGTTTTTACTAATATGGTAAAAACAGTTAAAACAAGGGAAAAAGAATTAATAACTGCTAATACTCAATTAGAATCTCTTCTCAAAGCTTACGGGCGATTTGTCCCTCACGAATATTTACGATTTTTACGAAAAGAAAAGATTACAGATGTCCAGTTAGGCGACCATGTTAGCAAAGTTATGGCAGTGATGTTCAGTGATATTCGCTCTTTCACAACCATCTCTGAAAATATGACTCCTCAAGATAATTTTAACTTTGTTAACGCCTATCTTAAGCGCGTAAGTCCAGAAATTCGCTCTCATTACGGTATTATTGTCAAATTTCTAGGTGATGGGATGATGGCAGTTTTTCCTGATGGTGCTGATGATGCAGTAGCCGCTGGTGTTGCTAAACAAGAACGGGTTCATGAATACAACGAGCAACGTTTAAAAAAAGGTTACTTACCTCTACAAGTTGGTATTGGTATTCATGTTGGACACATGATGTTAGGGATGGTAGGTGAAGAAAACCGGATGCAGGGAGATGCTTTTTCTGACAATGTTAATTTAACAGCTAGGTTAGAAGGGTTAACTAAATTTTATGGTGTATCTTTGCTGATTTCCGAGCAGACATTAGAGCATTTGAGTAATTCGGAAAAATATCAAATTCGCTTTTTAGATCGAGCCGTTGTTAAAGGGCGGAATGAACCTATTTCTGTTTATGAAATTCTCGATGCAGAAATTGATGAAATCAAAACTTTAAAGCTCAAATCCCAGCCTAATTTTGAGCAAGCTTTAGATTATTATCGTCAAGGAAATTTTGAACAAGCAAAAGTTTATTTAGAAAAAGTTTTAAGTGTCAATTCTGCTGATAAAACTGCTGATTTATATCTGAGTCGAGTCAATTATCTTTTACAATCAGATAATATTCTAGACAAATGGGATGGTGTTTGGCGTTTTACTGAGAAGTAAGTAACCGAAGAACCGAAATGGCGAAATTAAGGGGTGTGAGTATCAATGGATGCTGTTGGCGAAATATTTCTTCACATTGCCAACAAAGGAAGCGCGATGTCTGGAAGATGTTGAATTTTGTCTTAGAAATAGCTTTTTGGGTGATTTAGAGACTGTCAACCAAAAATTTTCTAGCGTGGAAAAACTTACTAGAGAAAAGCAGAAATCCTGTAATCTTGACCTTGTAGGGAAATAATGGTGCAAAAACTTGGCAAGAAAAAGTCTAAAACCAGAGGCAATATCGTTTGAAGTACTCGATTGTGTTCAAAAAAAATGCCCTTCGTGCGGTCAAACAATGTGGAATGAATATAATAAACCTCGACATATAAGAACGTTAAATGGGGTAGTAGAACTACAGCTAAAAATTCGGCGATGTCAAAAGCAGTCATGTCTGCGGTATAAAAAAGCATATCGACCAGAGCTTGAAGGGTCACTCGCTCTACCACAAAACGAATTTGGTTTGGATGTGATTGCTTATATAGGAGCATTACGCTACCAGGAACATAGAAGTGTTCCCGAAATACACACTCACCTTGAATTAAAGGGTATATGTATAAGTCAACGAACGGTCACGCACCTAATTGACAGATATGACGAATTACTTTCTTTATGGCTAAAAGATAATAATTGGTTAAAAGCAATAGTGGCTAATCAAGGACGGGTGATATTAGCGATTGATGGAATGCAGCCAGAAATTGGACATGAGGTATTATGGGTAATTCGAGATTGCATATCAGGAGAAATTTTACTAGCTAAAACCTTATTATCATCAAGGAATGAAGATTTAGCGGCGTTATTATTAGAAGTAACTAATACTCTGGATGTACCAATTGATGGAGTTGTTAGTGATGGACAACAATCAATTCGCAAAGCTGTTGGGTTAGCATTACCTAGTATTGCTCATGGTTTATGTCATTATCATTACCTGAAAGAAGCAATTAAACCCATATATGAGGCAGATAGACATGCAAAAAAGGAATTGAAAAAAAAAGTTAGAGGATTACGAGACATTGAACGTAGTGTTACCAATGAAGATAAGGATTTGG
>JBGTMK010000653.1:0-4336 GCA_041743605.1 Nostoc sp. | reverse complement strand
TTTTCATGGACAGATTTTTTCAAACCTGTCTATCTCCAGCGTCGGATGATAATTATCTGTCAAAAAATCATGCTTTAACACAAGTTCTCTATTTAAATAAGAGAATTTTATCTGATTTTTTTTCAAAATGAGAATTGCTGGTTAAAATTAGCACTTAGAGCCTAATTATGCACCCTAATCAAGACAACGTAGTTTCTTTTCACCCTGACAGGTCGCTTGACAACTTGCCTCCACAAAATATCGAAGCGGAAGTTGCTATTTTGGGCGGAATTATGCTTGACCCAGAAGCAATAACCAGAGTCAGCGATCGCCTAGTAGTGGAAGCCTTTTACATCAGTGCCCACTCATACATTTATCAAGCTGCAACAACGCTTCACGCTTTGTTTCAACCCACAGATTTACTAAGCGTCACCGCATGGTTGGCTGACCACAATTTGCTAAACCGCATTGGTGGCAGGAATAAGTTAGCAACTTTGGTAGACCGCACTGTATCCGCCGTCAACATTGATGCTTTGGCGGATCTGGTGATGGAGAAATATCGACGGCGGCAGTTAATCAAAGTGGGCAATGAAATTGTCCAACTCGGTTACGAGACGCAAACTGAACTGCCACTTGTTCTTGGGCAAGCTGAGGCGAAAGTTTTCACTGTAACCCAAAATCAAAGTGATGAACGCAGCAAGGTTTTCTCAGCACAAGACATGGGCATTGAACTTTTTCAAAAGCTGGAGATGGGAAGTATGGCAGGCGATAAAGTTGGCTGGTACGACTTGGAAAATATCACCGGTGGCATTTATCCCAGTAGCTTGGTAGTTGTAGCTGCTGAATCCCACATGGGGAAAACTCACTTCATGATTTCTTATGCTTACGAAATCATGACCAAACTTGGAAAGCCAGTTCTGTATGTAACTCCAGAAATGGACAAGAATCAACTCAATGCCCGAATGCTAGCCCGAATTACAGGCGTAGACGCTTCTGCGATTCAAACCAATACTCAGCACTACTGGGAACCAATAGCACAAGGCATAGGACAAATGGTAGAACTGCCTTGGAAGGTTTACGAGCATTCCTCTCCTACAACCACAATGATTGCTTCTGCTGTGCGCCGTGCCATTGCCGAATTTGATGGTTCTATTGGGGCTGTGTTTATTGATTATTTGCAGCAGATTCCTCTGGAATCCGGCGGAAACATGGCTTTTGAAGTGGGCAAGATTACCCGCCAGATTCGGGATATCGCCAAGTCTCACAAAATCCCTGTTTTCTTGGGTTGTCAAATCAATCGGGGCAATCAAACTACGGCTGATAAACGCCCTAATCGTCATTTACTTCGCAACTCTGGTGAAATCTTTGAGGTTTGTGACCAGTTGATCATGCTTTACCGGGATGCTGTTTACACAAAAGACCCAAGCGATCGCACTATCGAGTTAATTGTTGAGAAAAACCGCCTTTACGGTAAGCTCGGCACTGCGACCATGTTGTGCGATTTATCGACCTCGAAATTTTTGAACTTGGCAAGATAATTTGATGCAATGAACTTTTTTAAAGTTTTAGAGGTCGATATATGAAAGCGCTATCTGTTCGCCAACCCTGGGCATGGGCAATAATTTATGCTCTCAAAAATGTTGAAAACCGTGGCTGGCCCATTCATTATCGCGGCGACATTCTGATTCACGCCGCAAAAACCTGTACCAAAAAAGAATACTTTGAGGCGAGAGAATTTTGCCAAAGCATGGGTGTGTCTATCCCAGAGTTAATCTCTCTACGTCGCGGTCAAGTCATCGGTATTGTCACAATAGTTGACTGTCAATTTTCACAAGTTGCGTCTGGTTGGGGAATGCCTGGGCAATATCACTGGAAGCTGGAAAATCCGCGAGAGATTACACCGATTCCTTACATTGGGCGATTGGGGATATTTGAAGTGCCGGATGATTTGGTCATGGAGGCAATTGCCTCATGAAATCAGTCCTTTCTCTTTTCTCCGGCATCGGCGGACTCTGCCACCACGGAATATCAGCCGCAGGTCTATCCCACAAATTCCGAGTCCAGCAATTTGTCGAAATCTCCCCTTATTCTCAATCAAAATTGCGCCATGAACAACCAGGAATTCCAATCCACGCAGATATTACCAACTACCAAGAATCAATTCGCAATTCGCAATTCGCAATTCGCAATTCGCAATTATTAACTAGGAGTAAAAGAAATGAATCAAAAAATTAGTATTGCTGATAGAACGAGAGCTTTGGCAATAAGAATAGTTAAAGCTTGTACTTTTTTAGATGAAAAACCCGGAGTTTGTCGAACATTATCAAAACAGTTACTCCGAAGTGGTACTTCTATAGGTGCAAACGTTAAAGAAGCTCAATCTGCCCAATCTGATAAAGATTTTCTGAGCAAATTAGAAATTGCGCTTAAAGAAGAAAGAGAGACTGAATATTGGTTAGAAATATTAATCGAGGCAGAATTGGTTGATAAAAACAAGTTTGAGTCCTTGCTTCAAGAAACTAGAGAAATTGGAAAGATTCTGGTTTCATCTACTCGAAAGGTGAAAGAGAAAATCAACAAGCTCAATTAATTGCGAATTGCGAATTGCGAATTGGTTTGACCCCCTGGGCAGACCAAATTAGAAATCAGATTACGCAAGTACGGCTCTCTCATGAAGACCGAAGCTTTGAACGCGGCATTCGTGAGGTGGCTTTTGGGGTTCCCATTGGAGTAGCCAAGGGAATCAAGGGGAATTATGATGCCCGTCGTGCTTATGGTTTGAGTTGTTCTCCCCGGCAAGCTGCGATCGCTTGGAAACGGATTGATTATTTGTGCAGTCTTCTCACTCATAATGAGGCATAAGCATGATTAACCTTGTCCAAACTTTAGAAACTTGCTGGTATGTTTCACCACCTTGGGGTAAAGAGATTCCTCCCTTAGAAGTTTCCCTGTTAGAGAAAGTTTACGTCACTACCACCAAATCTTTCGGTTACTGTTGCGGTGTAGAGTGGTCAGCTAAAGGCTGGAATTATGAGATTGTCTCCAGCAACGATAATCTAATTGTTTTAGGACGTGAAATCATTGGTACAGGTAACTTACAATTAGTTACCAAAGAAAAGCCTGTGTTTGAACTGGGCGAATTAGTCGAGTTTCGGTTTCATGGCGATGGGTCACCAGCAAGGATTGTCCAGGGCATTCAACTGATTTGCGATTGCTGGTTCTACTGCATCGAATGGATGTCCCCAGGAATATCTGAAAACGGTGACGAGGTTTTTACTTCCAGAGATTCCATCGCGCGGGTGAGCGACTACGATTTGGAGCGGGTACGATTATGACGGTGTACACTTCATATTATCGTGGCGAAATCCGAGGCGAGGCTGTTTCAATCTCGCTGTACCCTCCCAAAAATTGGAAGAGTAAGCACCTGCCTCTGTAACCTTCGGGGATGCGCCTCACAATTTTTTAGCTAAGATGTCATAAGCTGAATTTGATAAAGAAGCTATTAATTAATTTCTTAAAAAATTTGACTGCCATCTCTAAAGTGCAAAGCTGAGTACTCAAAATTACAGCAACGGCAATATTTATAGTTAATGGAGTTGAGCAATGGTGTTTTGGGGAGATTACACTGGACAACCAATGCCTTACAGGGGTTGGAATGCGGTTGTAGCTAGCGAACAAAATGGTACAAAAACTAGGCTGACTGCAACATTTAATAAGTTACTAGAGTGGTTGCGAGATTATATGTCTGTAGATACTGTTACACTTCTACTTCCAGTTGCAGACCTACAGAGTTTAGCTGTACAAGCAACCATTGGACTAGAGGAAGAAATTACACAACAAATCCGTATCCCTATCGGACGAGGCATTGCTGGTCATATTGCTGCCAGTGTGGAGCCGATGATGGTTAATAATCTGTCAGCAGTAGAAGTGGTGAGTCCAATTCTGCACCAAAAGGGATTGCGAACGCTCGTTGGTGTTCCATTACCTATTGAAGAGGGAGTAATTGGGGTTCTGCACGTTGGTAACTTCAAATCTCACAATTTTACTGAGCGCGATGTACAGCAATTACAACTTATTGCACATCGTCTTGGATTGATCATAGCGGATGCCAAACTTTAAACTTTGTGCATTCGTGAGAGGTTAAGGTCGGATACTATTTGTTAATAAGCAATAGTAATTGAAATATGCGAAAATCAGGGTCAGAAACACAATTTTTTAGCAAGCGATCGCGTCATTTTGATATAAAGTACTGTAATACTTGATACACTATGATCTATTGGACTTTGGACAAAAAGAAAATAGTTCGCGAGTCTCACTCGCGAATAAATGAATGATTAATCTTGTTTATAGTGACGAG
>JBGTMK010000652.1:0-5685 GCA_041743605.1 Nostoc sp. | reverse complement strand
TTGTATACCCATCTGCATCACTTCTAATCTTGGCATCATACCAAAACTGTTCTCCTTGTACTTCAAACTTATAACTTGCTCCTATTTCTAAAAAAATACCAGTAGCGTTCCAGTATTTGTGAGCGTCTATTATTGTTTCTGATGGAGAGGCAATTTGTAGCTTTGTCATTTTTGTATTAATTTTACATAATTGTAACGATAGAACTGGAACTTCACTTATTAAATATTAATAGTCGCTTGCCGAAGAAAAAACATTAAAGAGATAGGTTTATAAATTTGTATTGTTTCAATGCCTTGAATAATCTTTTTTTAACCTTTTATTAATTAAAAAAATCTCCTCTTCCTAGATAATTGAGGCTAGCTATTTGCAACAAATTAAGCCTCATCCAAAACATCAGGGAGTATACATTGAATCTATCGAGACGTCAGTTTTTTACCTTGGCAGGGGCATCTGCTACAGGTGCTGTCCTTCTATCTCCTCTGCAAGCATTCTATGCTAAACCTGCGATCGCTGCGGGACCCTACGGCAATTTAGTGACCGACCCCAACGGAGTATTAGATTTGCCATCTGGATTCACTTACCGCAGACTGTCCGAAACGGGCCAAACGATGAATGATGGTTATTTAGTACCGGGTGGTCACGATGGGATGGGTGCTTTTGCCGGGTCTAATGGCAATACGATTCTAATTCGCAATCATGAACTCGGTACTTCTGGCAACGGTGTGGGCGCTCCCAATGGCAGCAAGTACAACACAAATGCAAGGGGCGGTTGTACTAAATTGGTTGTTAATTCTTCCCGCAACCTGGTAAGCCATCGGGGAGTCCTAGCGGGAACTATTCGCAACTGTGCTGGTGGCCCTACGCCTTCAGGGTCATGGTTAACCTGCGAGGAAACTTTTGAAACCAATAACGGCAAGAAGCATGGTTATGTGTTTGAAGTTCCCAGTAGTGCAAATACTTTTGTCACCCCCGTCCCACTAACCGCTATGGGGCGTTTTAATCACGAGGCTGCTGCTGTAGACCCCAACACAGGGTATATCTACATGACAGAAGACCGGAGTAATGGGCTTTTCTACCGCTTCATTCCCAACCAAAGCAACAACCTGAGTGCTGGCGGCTCGCTATACGCTTTAAGGATTATAGGGTCGTCTGGAATCAACACAACTACGGGTTTCCCAAAAAATACGCCTAGGGCGGTGAACTGGGTACAGATTAGCAATCCTGATCCCACATCTGATACTGTCAGAACAGCAGGGTATAACAGTGGTGCCGCCAGGTTTTCAGGTGGGGAAGGCATCTTTTATGGCGGTGGTTATGTCTACTTCACTTGCAAGAGTGGTAGTAGTTCTGGAAATGGGCAGATTTGGCGTTATTCGCCCGCCAATAATACCGTTGAACTCTATATTGAACCCAACAATTCTAGTGTGCTAGACAATCCAGACAATCTTGTGGTTTTCCCCAACCGGGACATCTTCCTCTGTGAAGATGGGGATGGAACGGATTACATTCTAGGCATTACTCCCAGTGGCAGTCTTTATAAGTTTGCTAAGAATGCCCTCAACACATCAGAGTTCGCCGGTGTCTGCTTCTCCCCCGATGGTCAGACGATGTTTGTCAACACACAGAGTCCAGGAATAACCTTTGCTATCTGGGGGCCCTGGTAACGCTATCTCCTATTTCAGCCTAGTCAGGGGAGAGAGCGATCGCCCTGGCTAGGCTCAGACAGCGATATTTTCTATAACCAACTTTTTCCCCGACTTCTCCCAACTCCATCACATAAAACTGCCGACTTCAGCCGACTGACAAAACGAAGTGCGATCGCTTAGGCTATTGGGCATAGAGATAAAAATTTAAGTATAAAAATATGCTTAACACCCTCAGCCCAATTACAGCAGATTTAGCAGGTCAAAGCTATCCCAGTCCTCATTACTTGCAAACACAGCGCTGCATTCGCTCACTCATAGACAGATATATTGCAGTCGAAAAACTACATGATCGTCTGCAAGATTTACCGATACAATTTGCCAATCCCCAACCGCGTCCCTGGAAACCCATTGATTAGCAAACGATTAACCGCAATCAAATTATCGGCTTAGACGCAGAGGTATTTTTATCTATATTGATAGGTGCAATGGACACAGAAGCGTCAAAGTCGCGATCGCCGTTTTGGTCAAGTTAAAGCTTCACTGTCAGCTTAGTGTACCAAACCCTAGGGCGTGTCAAAATTAATCCAGACAGTTTTAAGTTTTATGCCATGAGCGATAAAACAGGAGTCAGAATGGGCTACGCCCCGCTGCGCTAACAGAATTCAGAATACTTTACCCATAAAGGGATGAGTTTTAAGGCGAGAATATTTTAATTTTTTTCGCGCCACTTGTGGGCAAGGTTTTAAACTAATATTCATTACCCAGTCGTAGAGAATTCAATTCTGTTAGCGGTAGCGGGGCGTTTAGCCCATTCTGACCAGATCCGCTCCTGAGTTCTGAATTCTTCTTATAAAGTAAAAGCACCCACATTACCACGATGGTATATGAGCGCTAATAAATGAAAACATTATTGAGGATAATCTATCTGCTATGACAGACCGAAGTAACTATAAGAATAGCAGGGACTGGGTAAATAAACTGCAAGGGTAGTTACAAATGTTTTGTTAAAAATATTACTTACCGTCAATATGATGCTTGATTTAGGCAAAATCCAATCGATTGCGACATCCTATTCTCCCCAAGAACTCTTTGCTGCTTTGGTTTGGCAGCGTCGGTTCAATGAGTTTGATGGTGAAGAAGTGATTACTGACCTTGCCAACCACAGAAATTTGTGGTCAAGCTTTCTGTTTACAAAACCAATTTTTGCACCAGATGAAAACGGTTTAAGCTTTGGTGGTATGGTCGATACCCTGCTTGCAATGGCAAACTATCGTCCCATGCCTGAAACCAGCATTATCCATTTCATTGCTTATCCTGCCGATACGCTATACATTCTGACAGAAAACCAAGATACAAAAGTGTCTGAGCTTTTAGATTTGGGCAAAAAGTGGCGAGCTGACTCTGTAGAGGTAAGTGATGGTACGAATGAAGATTACGGTTTGCGACTTAAGCGCCGACTGAGAACCGGAGCGCTATTGGGTGAGGATATTCACCAGGATTGTGATGCGGTTGTTGTTTGCTATTGGTGGGATTGAATTCTTGAAATATCTCAATCAGAGAAATTGTGAACTAAAATCTGCTGTGCAAAACTGGATCGCTACACTAAAAATAAACTGTGTAGGAGTAGCTTATCGTAGACATTGCTTTACAGATAACCTAATTATTTCTTTTGCCTGATTTACCAGTTTGATCTGAAAGTTGGTGCTTTTCTATAACCCGCTCAATCTGGCAAGTCACCGTATTTATTCTATGTTTAACCTTATCAAAATCAATATTCACCCAAATATAAGCTTTGTCTGGTCTTTGCTGTTTGTTACTCATATATTGCTTTACTTGTCAAGATATTTTGTTATATCTACACAATATATCCTTCTCAACTTCTAAACTACTTTCTTTAGACGTATAAGTAAATATGCTTAATGTTTACTTAAGGTTTTATCTGCTAGAAGTTCAATCAAGCACTAATTTGATCAAGATACACAATTACTATCTACTGAAAGAGACGCGATATTTCGCGCCTCTAAGAACCAAAATCAAAATTCTAAGTGTTAGCTTAAATCTTTGTTTGTAGATATTGCACCAATTGCGGTGCTTGCATCACTCCCTCTATACGATCCACAGGCTTACCTTGCTTAAACAGTACTAAGGTTGGAAGAGAGGCAATTTTATACTCAGTAGCTAAGTCTGTGTATTTTTCTGTGTCGATTTTGACAATACGTAGGCGATCCTTAAGTTCGGCATTGACTTGCTCTAAAATTGGTACCATCATCTGACAGGGGCCACACCAGTCAGCGTAAAAATCTACTAATACAGGTACATCAGAAGCGGACAGCATATCATCAAAACTGTTAAATTCTTTTTTAGTTGCCATTGTGACACACGCCGATTTTCAATTGTTTGTTTCAATAGTAATTCTTAGAAAACAAAATAGGTATAGGATTATGGGTTTTGTTGGGAAAAGATTAGATTAGTTAATATAAACTGATTTGCCAGTGAAAAACCTTAAATAATTATAATAAAATACGTATATTATTTCAGGTTATGCATATGCATTAGATATGTATTTAAACCTATTCTAACTAATCAAATAATTATGGAGGCGTTCACGAAAATGATGTCTAAAATACGCGTAGCTGCTATAGTTCCTAGTCTATCCAATTAATTGATGTCTATAACGGGCTATTCGGTGATGCAGCTATAAATAAATCAACAATATATTGCTTCAAGTTATTCATCCATTAACAAAAAATAACTCATAGATATTTAATTATAGTAAAACGTTAATTTGTGTAAATTAAGTTATACCTATCTAGCTAAAAACGACGTAGAACTTTATCTATTTAGATATCTAATTTGCATCATGCCAGCAAGATTGTCATCCCGCAAGAGTTAGATTTTACTCAGACAATATTCATATGTTCCCGAAATCACCATAAGATAATTAGCGCGGTATTTCTAAGATTGAGGAAAATTAAATGACACTATTACAAGATAAAGTCGCAATTATCACAGGTGCATCACGGGGAATTGGCCGAGCGATCGCAATTGAATTAGCCTCACAAGGAGCGATCGCAGTTGTCAATTATGCCAGTTCTAGTGCAGCGGCTGAGGCAGTTGTTACAGAAATTACAAGTGCGGGAGGTCAAGCGATCGCTATCCAAGCCGATGTTTCTAAAAGCGATCAAGTAGACGCACTAGTTAAGACCGTCACCGAAAAGTTTAGTCGTGTGGATATTTTGGTCAACAACGCGGGTATTACTCGTGACACACTGCTTTTGCGTTTGAAGACAGAGGATTGGCAAGCTGTAATAGACCTAAATCTGACTGGTGTTTTCTTATGTACACGCGCTATCAGTAAAATTATGCTCAAACAGCGATCGGGGCGGATTATCAACATTACCTCCGTTGCTGGGCAAATGGGCAACCCAGGACAATCAAACTACAGCGCCGCCAAAGCAGGTGTAATTGGTTTCACCAAAAGTGTTGCCAAAGAATTAGCTACACGCGGTATCACCGTTAACGCCGTCGCCCCTGGATTCATCACCACCGACATGACCAGCGATCTCAACAACCCCGAAGATATTCTCAAATACATTCCACTCGGTCGCTTCGGCGAACCGGAAGAAGTAGCTGGGATGGTGCGCTTCCTCGCCGCCGACCCCGCCGCAGCTTACGTTACTGGACAAGTTTTTAATGTTGATGGTGGTATGGTAATGGCTTGAATAGTGCTGAGTTAGGAGTTAGAAGTTAGTAATTTTCATAGGGTGCGTTAGCTTTCGTGTAACGCACCGATTTTATCTAGCGATCGCTGATCTAGACTAATTTAACGTGTTGCGGAAGTCCCCATCTTCAATGTACTCATAAGGTGGGGATTGTGAGCGGGGGTTGAGTAGGGCATAAGCGAAAACCAAGCTGTATAGGTAAGTGTTGCATCGCCCTTGGCGTCTCCCCTTGGGAGAAGAGAAAGATTTGGGTCTTGGGAACCAGGACTCCTGCCCTTGGAGGGAATGTTAGACTTTCTAGTACTACGAAGTCCTA
>JBGTMK010000651.1:0-7533 GCA_041743605.1 Nostoc sp. | reverse complement strand
GTCAAAAACGTCCAAATTTCATCAAAGTCAACAGCCTAGGCCAGAGCCATCTACTACAAACCTTTAATTATTTATTGCCCTTTTTATATCAAGATTCCCGGCTTTTTGGAAAAGTCGGGAATTTGAACATCAGAAGTTTTTTAACACACATTTAACTGTTAGAAAATGCCTAGAAGAATGATAACACTCAGCCCACAGAAAGCAAGTAAAGAGATAATCACAATGTTGCCTATACTGTGATCGTAAGTTGTTAACTTATGTGTATTGGTAGCCATATAAATCAACCAGATTTAAACAACCTTGCTGAAATTATAACTAGGGCAAATCAAGATTAGTCTATCTCTGAACAAAAATTGATTTTAATTCGTGGAGCGTAACGAGCCATTCTAAGCTTTTACTGCCGTATTTTTTGCGCTAACATACCCTACGTGGATTTCAAAAATAAAATACTAGTCCTATAAGTACAGGAATGTTAACATTTTAAAATAATAAAAGAAGTAATGATTTACAAGTCTTACCAAGCTTGAGAGATAAATATTGACCTTATCGGTGTGCTGATAATCAGATGATGTAAATTCTTGATATAATAAAGATTAATCAATAATTTGAGGGCATAATAGATTGCACCCAAAATATTATTATGCAGTTATTTACTAACATCTATCAAAAGAAATAATAATTGTATTCCTTTGGTTAGATCCAAAAATACTGAGTCATAGATACTTTAAGTAAAGTAGAACATGATTTAAGTGCCTGCTGAAAAGTTGAGACTTGTAGGTACACAGATAAATTATATTTATCTGTGTTATTTCATGTTTATATATTGTTTAAGAAAAGGTAGAGATTTATTTGTCTTACCTTAAAAGTTAACAGTGCAAACATCGTTATCTAATGGAGTTGCCATGTCTGAATTGCTTCAAGCAGTCTTAGATAGTGAAGAAAGAAGTGATTTACGTTCCTTTATTAGTGAATTACGCCAACAAGACAAGAAATACTTGCTGCGGAACGACATACTCAATGTATATAGTGAGTATTGCTCTAAGTCCCAAAAACCTGAAGCTTTTTATACTTCCTCGGAGTTAGGCAAACTTATTTACTATACTCAGGAAATCATTCAGGAGGACTCAAACTTCTGTTTCATTATCCGTTCTAAGATTGCTAGCCAAGAAGTTTATTGGTTGACATCAGACTTGAGCATTGAGCCGATGACGGTGCAGGATTTGCTGGATTTGCGCGATCGCTTGGTGGACAAATCTCATCCTAACGACGGCGGCTTGCTAGAATTGGATTTCGGCCCGTTTTATGACTACACTCCAGTCATCCGCGACCCCAAAAATATTGGTAAAGGGGTGCAATTTCTCAACCGCTATCTTTCCAGTCAACTATTTCAAGACTCCAAGCAATTGCTGGATAGTTTGTTGAATTTCTTGCGTCTGCACCAATACAACGGTGTTCAGCTGCTAATCAACGATCGCATTAAATCACAGCAGCAACTTTCCGAGCAAGTAAAAAAAGCTATCGGTTTTGTTAATAATCGCCCCGAAGAAGAACCCTACGAACAATTCCGCTTTCAATTGCAGTCAATGGGTTTTGAGCCGGGTTGGGGTAACACCGCAGGGCGAGTGCGGGAAACCCTAAATATTCTCGATGAATTGATTGATTCTGCCGATCCTCAAACCCTAGAAGCTTTCATTTCTCGTGTTCCGATGATTTTTAGAATCGTCTTAGTGTCAGCTCACGGTTGGTTTGGGCAAGAGGGTGTTTTGGGGCGTCCCGATACTGGTGGTCAGGTGGTTTACGTCCTTGACCAGGCAAAGAGTCTTGAGAAGCAGCTACAAGAAGATGTCCTGCTAGCTGGTTTAGAGGGATTGAATGTCCAGCCAAAAGTAATTATTCTCAGCCGCTTAATTCCCAATAGTGATGGTACTCTGTGTAATCAACGGCTAGAAAAAGTCTTCGGTACTGAAAATGCTTGGATTTTGCGAGTGCCTTTGCGAGAATTTAATCCCAATATGACTCAAAACTGGATTTCCCGGTTTGAGTTTTGGCCTTATCTAGAAACTTTCGCCATTGACTCAGAAAGAGAACTCCTAGCAGAATTTCAAGGTAGACCAGACTTAATAGTTGGTAACTATACTGATGGAAATTTAGTGGCATTCTTGCTGGCACGACGATTGAAAGTTACCCAATGTAATGTTGCCCATGCTTTGGAAAAATCTAAATACTTGTTCAGTAACCTCTACTGGCAAGATTTGGAAGAAAAATATCATTTTTCCTTGCAATTCACTGCTGATTTGATTGCCATGAATGCTGCCAATTTTGTGATTAGCAGCACCTATCAAGAAATTGTCGGAACACCGGATAGTGTGGGACAGTACGAGTCTTATAAGTGTTTCACCATGCCGGAGTTGTACCATGTAACCAATGGCATTGAATTATTTAGTCCCAAATTTAATGTTGTGCCGCCTGGAGTAAACGAAAATAATTACTTCCCCTACACCAGGACTAAAGACCGGGTGGAAAGCGATCGCCAACGCCTTGCAGAAATACTCTTTACTCTGGAAGATCCCACGCAAATCTTTGGCAAACTCGACGATCCTAACAAACGCCCTCTCTTCTCAATGGCGCGTCTTGATCACATCAAAAACCTCACAGGTTTAGCTGAATGTTTTGGTCAAAGTAAAGAATTGCAGGAGCGTTGCAACTTAATTTTGGTGGCGGGTAAATTGCGCGTCGAAGAATCAGGCGACAACGAAGAACGTGACGAAATTATCAAACTCTACCAAATAATTGATCAGTACAATCTCCACGGAAAGATTCGTTGGCTGGGTGTGCGCCTGACTAAAAATGATTCTGGTGAAATTTACCGAGTGATTGCCGATCATCAAGGAGTTTTTGTTCAACCAGCTTTATTTGAAGCTTTTGGTTTGACAATTTTAGAGGCGATGGTTTCAGGCTTACCTACTTTTGCTACACAATTTGGTGGGCCATTGGAGATTATTCAAGATAAGGTGAATGGATTTTTAATTAACCCGACAAATTTAGAGGAAACAGCCACTAAAATTGTGGACTTCATCACTAAATGCGAACAAAATCCTAACTATTGGAGTGAAATTTCCCAGCGAGGAATTGACCGAGTTTACACCACCTATACTTGGAAAATTCACACTAGCAAGTTGTTATCATTAGCACGGATTTACGGCTTCTGGAATTTTACTTCAAAGGAAAATCGGGAAGATTTGTTGCGCTACATTGAGGCTTTGTTCTATTTAATTTACAAGCCAAGAGCGCAACAGCTATTAGAGCAGCATCAGCATCGTTAGTTTGTCATTAGTCATTTGTCATTTGTCCTTGGCTAATGACTTTTCACGTCATGTGGAAAAGTCCATGTAAAATCTAACTTCCAAACCAGTAATTCAAAGTCTCTCTCCTCGCAGGAGAGAGAAATAGAAGAGAGGTTTTCCAGATACCGTGAAAAGTTAGACAAATGACTAAGGACAAATGACTAAATTGTTAATGCCCGCCAGGTTCGTTGACCAACTACTCCATCTGTTGCTAAATTCCGCTGATTTTGAAAGGCTTTGACAGCCGTCTCTGTCAGTGCGCCATAAATCCCATCCACTCTAACGGCATAACCATTAGACACTAACAGCCTTTGTAAGACTCTTACAGTAAGGCCAGAGCTACCGAAATAAAGAGTCGGCATAGGTTGGCTACTAAACTTCTGGAACCGTCCTGTAGCCTTTACACGGATTCTACCTCCAGCCTGAGCATATTTCTTAGGCTGACCTAAGTTGGAAGAAGCTAGGAACTGATTATTTTTGCCGATTTTCTTAAGTATGTGTTCTTTTGTTAGTGCGATCGCTGAGGGAGAAGCCTGGGAAACCCCATCTGTCTGCATGAATTCAGGTGGTGTGACTTGAGCAGTCATCTCTAACTGACTCTGTTTTGACTGGTTTAAGTCATTTTCCATCTGAAATAATTGCTGCTGTGGCAAATTGGCCCCAGATGCTTGTCTTATTGTTAACACGCCCGTCATCATCAGGCCAATTTCACTCATTGTAGTTCATTTTACTTCAAGCAATATTTCTTTTAACTAACAACATTGCTGTTGTCCGGGATAGTTCATACTGACCAATAAAAAAATCATGTACTAATTTTTTCAGATAATATTATCAGGCTCATATTTACTCACCTCCTATTCCGTTTAATCCGACTAATCTTATTAGCTTTGTGCTTTTTTTATCTTTAATCCAGCCATCAATATGTCAGATATGATATTTAAATCAACGGTTTAGACAATAACATACTATATGATCATCTGGGAATGTCATGAAACAAATTTGCCTAGTTGTCTTATGCTGGTGCTTGGTATGCTGATGCTGCTTTTATCATATTTATACTGCCACAAAAAATACTGCTGCATTTACTGAGTCAGTTTTTTAATCATTCATCAATGCAACATTTGACAACAACAATCAATTGCTAATTACAAAAAGTTTGTCCTCTCTCTGAGGTTATTTTGAAGAAGGAGCCAGCATTCAGAAATCAGAATTCATTAACTCTGGAGGTCTTCAGGCATAATTCCTAAATATCAACTTTTTTATGAAATTTTTCTCGGAAAGCGGATACTTTAGCTTCAAGATAATGAAACCGCACAACGTTGTTGCACGGTCTTACAAGTAAGGTAATTCAAGGTGCGTTACATTATGTTGACGCACCCTATAGTTTTAATATGCACGTTAATAAATGAACTATACAAATCACTAATAATACTCAACTACGGCAGCAATAGCAGCAGTAACTTCCTCCATAATTTCACTTGAACATCCTCCAAATTTTACGGATAAATATTTTTATAACAATTCCTAATTTATATTTATTTTACTGCACAGCTATAATATGCGTGTTCATAATCAAAATCAAATATTCACTTGAGTTTAGACTAGATTGCTGATTTGAAACTCCAGTAATGAAAAAACTCCAGATATGTTTGTGACAAATCTGGAGTCAGGAAAGATACGCATTTACCTATACCAAATTTTCACCCTGAGAAAATCTTACGTCATCAGGGTATACACTCAAATGCAGATAAAAGTGTTTGAAGATTCTCGTTTACCTCTATACAGGACAAAAAATAGCCCCAGATTAACTGAGGCTGTTTTGCGAGAGTTGTTTGGCAAGAAGTGTACATCAATAAGTGATGCCCATGTTAAATATAGATAATTCAGTATGCATCCTTATTCAGCCACGTTTTACCATATCAGGATGATTGGGAAAATTTTAATGGTTTTTTCCAAAAAGAAACTCCAGATGCCCTTAAGGCATTCTGGAGCAGTAACAGGTTTCTAACATCAATCAATTTTTACATCTGCGATCGCCTAATGTCGTTAGGGTATATACTCAAATGTGTTTTATGTCTACTCATCCGCAAATCGAACAACAAGTTACCTTTTTTTCTACCTCTAACCTGAATATATCTACAGAATTCTACGAACAAAAACTGGGCTTGGAGTTATGGCTTGACCAAGGAACTTGTCGAATTTATACTATTAGTGGCTCTGGATACTTAGGATTGTGTCAAGCAAGCGAAATATTGACTCCTCCAGCCGACAAGCAATCAAGTGTCATTTTTACCCTGGTAACACAGCAGGTGGATGAGTGGTTTGAATATCTCAAAGAACGTGGCATAGAATTTGAAAAGCCACCTACACTAAACGAAAAATATAAGATTTACCACTGTTTTTTCCGTGATCCTGATGGTTATTTGATTGAAATTCAACGTTTCGAGACTAACGACAAAAAAAAGACATAACTTATTTAGTTATGTCTAGATGTTTAATTTACAGGGCAGGGTTTATATAGGTTAGAAATTTTTGATTTACTAGGATACACAATGCTGTATAACCATCATTGATAAGGATATATCTTTTCTTCTATAGATTTATCAAGGTGGAATGTGGGATTTATGCAGCCACGGCAAAATCTTTACATTTCTTTACAATTGCTGCGTAGGCGTCGCTTTTGACTTTTATATAATGTCTGACTAATTGCTATATAGGTTCAATAAATATTTTATTAAGGTAACTAAATGATAGCCGAAAAAATTAAGTGGGTAAGTACAGCATTACAACCTAAAGGTTCAGTCATGAAAGCAATTTCCAAACATATTTTATGGTGTGGAGCTTTCGGATTTTTAATTTCTCTGCTTTACTATTTTAAAAAACCTGTATCCCAGCCTATTTTAGGAAGTGTTATTCCTAGTATTGTTTTAGGTTTGTTACTTGTCTTTCGTACAAATACGGCTTATGAGCGATTTTGGGAAGGAAGAAAATGCTGGGGTTCTATAGTAAATAACGTCCGAAATCTAGCTCGGCAAATTTGGGTATCAATTGATGAAATTTCACCAGAAGATAAAGACAATAAAATCACTACATTAAACTTATTGGCAGCTTTTGCTGTAACAACTAAATTACATTTGCGAGGAGAAGTTGTCAATAGCGAGTTAGAAGACTTAGTGCCATCTACTAAGTATATAAAACTGAAAATTATGAATAATCCCCCCATAGAGGTTGCTTTTTGGATAGGAGATTATTTACAGCAAGAGTATAATCGTAATTGCATTAATAGCTACCAGCTAACATCTATGCAAGAATTGTTGAATAATCTTGTGGATAATTTAGGTGCTTGCGAACGTATTTTAAAAACACCTATACCGCTTGCTTATGCTCTTCATTTGAAGCAATTGCTAATATTATATTGCTTTCTGCTACCATTTCAAATAGTAGAAGAACTCGGTTGGTGGACAGGTTTAGTTTCTGCTTTGGTTGGGTTTACTGTGTTTGGCATTGAAGCTATTGGCTTAGAGATAGAAAACCCCTTTGGTTATGACGCCAACGATTTACCATTAGATGCAATTTGTGAGACAATGAAACGCAATATTGACGATTTAATTACTTTGACTCCCAATGTGCGATCGCGTAAAGATAATAATATAGTCAATTGAAAAAAATTGAGAATATTGATTAACAAAAAAACATAAAATATAATCTTTTTATAACTGCCGAATTGCCATCTCTAAACCTTCGCATACACCAGTCAGAAAATCTAAATCCAAAGTTGCGATCGCATCACTAGGTTTGTGATAATGTGGATTCCGCAAGAATGCCGTATCTGTCACCATCATTGCCGGATAACCCAAATCCCAGAAAGGTGCATGATCACTAAGTCTGGTTTGGGGGACTATTAAACCTCGATTCGGCACGGGTAGCCATTGACTAGGTACGCCAGCTTTGCGAATATTACGGCTCATACCAATTAAATCAGGCAATGTCCGCAAGTTGCCAATTAAAGCAATAAAATCACCTCTGTCTGGGTAGAAGCGTTCCAGAGGAGGAGGGTAACTTTGGGAGCCAGGTGTAGAATCCTTATAACCCAGCATTTCTAGGGAAATCATTAAGCGTAGCCGTTGCTTTTGTTGATGCAACAAGGCTGCATAGTCAGCACTACCCAGTAAGCCATATTCTTCCATAT
>JBGTMK010000650.1:0-3368 GCA_041743605.1 Nostoc sp. | reverse complement strand
AGGAACACAACATTTAATGTTGTGTTCCTGCTTCAACACAAATTAGGCTTTTTGTCAAAGTTGCTTTAAGAGACAAACACAAAATTGTGAGGATTTTAACCCTAGATGTCCTGCTTATATTTTTTCAACATTAGTCACTCTTGCAAGAGGTTTCTTTTTGAGTCGCTTAACTCTTAGTAAAGGTCTTCTTCTTTGTGAGTTTCGATTGTTACATCAGAAGTCGGGTAAGCGACACAAGTCAGTACATATCCCTTTTCTATTTGTTCATCATCTAGAAATGACTGATCGCCCTGATCGACAGTACCTTTAAGGATTTTACCTGCACAGGTTGAGCAAGCGCCAGCACGGCAAGAGTAAGGCAGGTCAAGACCAGCTTCTTCAGCAGCGTCTAAAATATAGGTATCGTCATCAACGTCAAGTGTTGTATTAATTCCTTCAGACTCGTTGATTAGTGTCACTTTATAGCTTGGCATTGAGTAATCCTCTCTTTTGCAAACGGCAGTATAAGTTATCTTAAGGCAAAGCTCGCGGCTGTTCTATGAGATTAGCCGCTGGTTCAAATTTGCTTCAATTCTGATACTACGAGAAAAATTAAACTATGTGACTGGAAATTGAACCCGATTAGTAATGAAATTTAGTTACCTAATCCAGATAAGTTTTATTTATATTATTTCCTACCCTAGTAGGGTTGTGATTAGAAAAAATTATTTAATGGATGAAAAATATGAGTAAGATTAATGTTACCTATATTTAGTATTTAGTAGAACTTACGCAGAAGAGATCCCCTAACTCCTTTAAAAAGCGGGACTGTTTCATTTCCTAATCTGAATTAGATAATTATCAAGAAAGGCAGGAGGCAGACTGAGACGGAGCTTGTACTTTGCCAAGTGTCCAAGTGTCCTGGAAGGACGGGGCAACTCTTAGAGACGCTCCGCGATACCCATGTTCCGCAATGCAAGTCCGAGAGTGTTGGGCTTGCTCCCCCCGATCCCTTCCCCTTTGCCTCTTCGGTGAACACCATGAAGAGAGAATCTCACCACTAGAAGCGTGAGAGGATCAAAAACAGAACTAGTGAGGATCATGTATAATCCAGAAGCAGCTTTGGAAAAAGCAAGAGTGCGTGTAGGTTTGGTAGGTACTGGGTATGCGGCAAAGTTTCGGACTGAGGCATTGCTCCATGATGAGCGATCGCATTTAGTCGCATTTGTTGGTCATACCCCAGATAAAACAGAAACCTTTGCCAGAGAGTATCAAATTGAAGCGTTGAGTTCTTGGCAAGAGCTAGTAGAGCGTAAAGATATAGAGCTAGTGGTGATCTCTACTATTAATCGAGATCATGGTGCGATCGCTCGTGCAGCACTTACTAACGGCAAACATGTGATTGTAGAGTATCCTCTTTCGTTGGATGTCATCGAAGCTGAGGAACTGATTGCCTTAGCCAAAGCACAACAAAAACTTTTGCACATTGAACATTTGGAGCTTTTGGGTGGTTTGCATCAAGCTTTGAAGCAAAACTTAGACAAAATTGGCGAGGTGTTTTATGTTCGCTACAGCACCATCAATCCCCAAAATCCTGCACCCCGGAAATGGACTTATAACCACGAGTTTTTTGGCTTTCCCTTAATTGGTGCGCTGTCTCGCTTACATCGTCTCACCGATTTATTTGGTACAGTATTTACTGTTAACTGTCATCAGCGATATTGGGAAATAGAACCGGAATACTATCAAACCTGTTTCTGCACTAGTGACCTTTGCTTTAATAGTGGAATTTTAGCCCAAGTAGTTTATGGCAAAGGCGAAAGTATTTGGCAATCAGAACGCAAGTTTGAAGTTCACGGTGAAAAAGGTGGATTAATTTTTGATGGCGACAAAGGAATTTTTATCCAGCCAGGGGAAACAACAGTTATAGAGGTTGCCCCTCGTCGGGGTTTGTTCGTCAAAGACACGAATATGGTGTTAGACCATCTTTTTGATGGCACTCCTTTGTACGTTACTCCAGAGGAGAGCTTGTATACTCTAAAGGTTGCTGATACTGCCCAAAGAGCCGCACAGACAGGGTTAACTATGTTTATGAAAGATACTTTAGATAAAAGTTAATGAAAACTGAACTAATTGTTATTTTATCTCAACGAGAAATAGAGAAAATGCGGCAAGCTGGGCGTTTAGCTGCTAAACTTCTTCAACATCTAGAACCGTTCGTGAAGCCAGGGGTTAGCACTCTTGAACTAAATGATGAAGCCGAACGTTGGACACAAGCGCATGGAGCAAAAAGCGCACCTCTTGGCTATAAGGGTTATCCCAAGTCGATTTGCACCAGTGTAAATGAGGTAATTTGTCATGGCATTCCCAACGCCAAGCAAATTCTCAAGGAAGGTGACATCATTAATATTGATGTAACGCCGATTGTTGAAGGTTATCACGGCGATACATCCAAGACATTTTTTGTTGGTACTCCCTCCCCCAAAACCAGAAAGCTAGTAGAGGTGACAGAGGAGTGTCTGCGCTTAGGTATTGCTGAAGTTAAACCAGGGGGACGCATTGGCGACATTGGTGCAGCCATTCAAGAGTATGCTGAAGCACAAGGCTTTTCTGTGGTGCGAGATTTCGTTGGACACGGTATCAGTAATATTTTCCATACTGCGCCGGATGTTCCCCACTATGGTACACGCGGTAAGGGCAAGCGCCTCAGACCAGGGATGGTTTTTACTATTGAGCCAATGATTAACGAAGGTACTTATGAAGTCGAGGTTCTGGGCGATAAATGGACTGCGGTAACGCGCGATCGCAAGCTTTCTGCTCAATGTGAGCATACCTTAGCTGTAACTGAAGATGGCGTTGAAATTCTTACCCTACTAGAAGGCGAGAATTACTAAACTGGTAGATTTTTCTACTCCTTGATTAATAATAATGGTTCAAACTATTGCTGCGGAAAACGTCACACTTGAGCAACTAATATTGCTCTATGGATTAGAGCTAGTTGATTCGGAAGAATTCTTTCGAGAGTGGCAAGATGACTTACTAGAACTGACAAGCTTAGAAAAGCAGCTATTGGATCAAATCAAGGCAGGTTACATAAATTTACGAAACTATCCGCCTTTATTAGAAAATACGGTTAACACGATTGTTCTATCGCCACTTTTATTCATTGGCAAGTTTTATTTACCTCCTTTTCACGTCAAATTAGAGAAATCTATCGAGATTGAAACACAAGACAAACAAACTATCATCAAAGGAAGAATTGACTTCTTACTTCTAAATCAAAAATTCTGGGTAACAGTTATTGAGTCTAAACAGGTTGCTTATTCGGTAGAAGCAGGACTTGACCAAATTCTGGCATATATGCTGGCTGCTCCCCAGTCACAAGATGT
>JBGTMK010000649.1:0-4605 GCA_041743605.1 Nostoc sp. | reverse complement strand
GAAATTTGTCGATTGGCAGAAGAGTTAAATATAGACTTATTATTGCTCGGTTCTCCAGATCGTCGTCCATCCATCGCTAAGAGTTTTGTTGACATAGATAGACTCATTGGTTCTTCCTTGTCTGACTACGTTCGAGTTAATGCCACTTGTCCGGTATTGTTGGCGCGGACAATCGCTTAAAGTAAATAGTGCTGAGTTAACGTTTGATAAATAAAAACCCCTACACTATTGGTGCAGGGGTTATTTATTTTATACACAAACTCTTAACTATCTTTTCCACCTTCGCGGCTAGCAGTTTGGATGTAAAGAATTAGTAAAAACACAGCGGGGACGAGTACGAACAAAATGCTCGCTATGAACCCCAGGTCATTAACTTGCATGGCAAGAAAACCTCTCTTGAATTTCCAGTCAACAACATTAGGATAGCATCATAGATGACAGAGTTATACCAATTCAAAATTCAAAATTCAAAATTCAAAATGAGTAAACTCAATTTTGGTAAGTATTTTGACTACTGACTGGATAAAAATTGTGACAACTTAAGGTTTTGTGACTACGCTAACTGAGCCATTCACTAAAGTTTGACAGGCAAGGCGGTAATTTTCTGGCTTTTTCTTGAATTTCCGGTTTTCTACGTCTGTGCGGGGGGAAAGATTTTCTAATCCTTCAACTATCTCGACAACGCAAGTACCACATTGACCATTACCACCGCAGTTGGTCATCTTGCCAATGAATGTATATATGTCAATACCATTTTGTATCGCCTTGAGCCGGAGATTAGCACCATCTGCCGCCACTACTTCTTTATTTTCTTTAACGAATTTGATATTACCCATAACTGATTCCTCCTTGACTCTAAGCTTGGCTTTCAAGGCTTCATATTGACATGGCTTGATTCACATCTTAGTTATTATACTAATTCATTACAAAATATTAATAAATATTAACTTTATAAAACATCGCATCACAAAAAATAGGACAGGTACTCTACCTGTCCTATAAATTGAAAAATAGATTAACTTACCTAAATCCCACGGCTGCTTGCCAAACAAAGGCAAGCAACAAGAAGAATACAGGGATGACTGGGAGAACGTCCACCAAAGGATCAAAGATTTGGTAAGCTTCAGGCAGTTTTGCTAATAAAAGTGCTGCTTCCATGTTTGTTTAAATCCACCTATCCAACACAGCTTTCATAATTGAGAAGTATCTTAACATGGTTTGGTCATTGGTCATTGGTCATTTGTCATTTGTCATTAATCCTCTGCTCTTCCACTCTCGATTGATTTCTCATCTCCCCTTTCTTCGGTGAGCCAATGACCAAATTCTGTGGCAAAACGATCGCTCAATATTGCTTCTCTAATATGCTGGGTAAAGCGAATTAGTTCGGTAATGTTGTGAATGCTTAACAAGGTATAAGCCAAAATTTCCTGCGATCGCACCAAATGAGATATGTAAGCACGGCTAAAATTTTGACAAGTGTAACAAGGACAAGTTTCATCTAATGGCGTAAAATCTTCACGAAACTTAGCATTTTTTAAATTCCAGCGTCCGCCCTTGACTATTGCCGTTCCATGTCTGGCCCAGCGGGTGGGAATTACACAATCAAATAAATCTACACCAGATGCGATCGCGATCGCCATTTCTCGATAAGTACCCACACCCATCAAATAACGCGGCTTGTCGGGCGGTAGAAGCGGTGCTGTCACTTTGACAATTTCAGCCATCAATTCTGGTGGTTCTCCCACACTCACGCCACCAATGGCATATCCGGGTAAATCCAACTTAGCCAAAGCTTCAGCCGCACGACAACGCAAATCTAAATACACGCCCCCTTGCACAATCCCAAACAACGCCTGTTCACTGTGTTGATGAGCCGTCATGCAGCGTTCTAACCAGCGGTAAGTGCGTTCAGTTGCGGTTTCTACTTCTTGGCGAGTCGCTGGGTAGGGCGGACACTCATCAAAGGCCATAATCACATCGGCCCCTAAAGTATTTTGAATCTCGATGGAGCGTTCTGGTGTCAGGTTAATAATTCTTCCATCATGGGGTGAACGGAAAGTTACACCTTCTTCAGTAATTTTTCGCATCTCGCTTAAGCTGAAGACCTGAAACCCACCCGAATCTGTGAGCATTGGACCGTTCCAACCCATAAATTTGTGTAACCCACCACCCCCAGCCACGATCGCTTCTCCTGGTTGTAGGTGAAGATGATAAGTATTGGATAATATCATTTGCGCCCCAGTATCTCGTAGCTGAGATGGGGTGATAGTTTTGACATTTGCCAGCGTTCCCACTGGCATAAATCTGGGGGTTTCTACAAGACCGTGAGGGGTGAAAAACACTCCTGCTCTAGCTTTGGTTTGGCTACAGCAAGCAAGACATTGAAAAGAAAAATTCGCACTCATGCCATTTTGGATTTTTGAAGATGCGCCTATAGGACTTACACAAAACTATACGATGTAGGGGCAATTGATAAATTGCCCCTACATCAATAAAGCGCAGCCTCACATAAATTTGTATAAAAGTCGCTATTTTAGAAAGAATCAGAACAGTCATCGTCGATTTCTGCATCCCACCTGGCTGAGAGTACTTGCTCCATCATCGCTTCTATAGCGCTGACATTGAAGCTTCGCTCTCGTCGTTCTTGTAAGGGGGTTGAGCGGGGAATCAACCGCAGACACACTCCTTCTTGCATCAAATCGAAGTAGGTTTCTTGTTGCGGTGACTGTTTTAGTTCCAAGTAATCAAAACTACAAACATTCAAATATAGCGCGTGATTAGCCACTAAGGTAGACCTTTGCGGATTGGCAAAAACTTCCATCACATCCCCTTCACCCTCGCTCAGTACCTTATCTTCTTGGGTGTAGATGTAGTGGACTCGACCTAAATCTGCCAGCAATCGCCGGATGTCGAGCTTATTCACAATGATGCCCGTGTTAATAATGCACGGAGCTGGTATCCTGGTGTCGGGTAGATGGTGACTCATAGGAAAATAGCGATTGAGCTAAGGAGAGCGACAACATAGCTAAACTGTCATAATCGAATAGCTTGTTTACTCCCTACATTTAAAAAAATATCAATTTTATGGGGCAATCGTCTAATAATTTGGAGTAAGTTTTTAGTTAACGAATACAAAACACAAATTTTGCTCCCTGATGGAATTTTAACTTCCTAAATTACTTATTTCTGTATAAAAAATTACTCAAAATTACTGACTATCCACTTAGACCAGCATAACAAAATTTTCCAGGAGAATATCTGATAGAAGTAAATCTTATCTAAAGTTTTAAAATTTGGTTATGTCGGTTGTACCGAGATCAAAAATATTATCCAGCAATTTACCAAAAATTAATGTAATTCAAATGACGAAACAGCAACAGTGGTGGAAAAAGCTGCTGTTAAAACTGGCAGTTAGTATTATTTTTTACACAAGTATTCCACTACCGTATTTAAACGGTTTGGACTTTGGGGGAGTGGCACGTCTTGCTTCCCTTGTAGGATTGATAATTGGGGGAATTTTAGGGTTTCTGGATACGGGGATGGATTATCTTGGTATGCCCGTGCTAACTCGTAGTGCTTTGGTAGTAAGTATTTGGATTGCCATTACTGGAGGATTGCATTTAGATGGGGCAATGGATACTGCCGATGGTTTAGCAGTAGGTGATCCAGATCGACGACTGGAGGTGATGGTAGATAGTGCTACAGGAGCCTTTGGGGCAATGGCTGCGATCGCCTTGGTGATACTAAAAATAACAGCTTTGACGGATATAACAGAAAACCGTTGTTTGTTGCTGATGGCTGCTTGTGGCTGGGGACGTTGGGGACAGGAGGTGGCGATCGCGCGATACCCTTACCTGAAACCAACTGGCAAAGGTGCATTTCACAAACAAGCTATTCGTTCTTACAAAGATTTGTTACCGGGATTATTGTTGTTGTTGAGTTTGAGTGGTTTACTTCTGCTGATAGATAAACAGCAGCTATTTCTCGCACTGGCAATGATAATTGCTGGAAGTGCGATCGCCACTTTAACTGGTGCATGGTTCAACCACAAACTAGGCGGACACACTGGAGATACCTACGGTGCAGTCGTCGAGTGGACTGAAGCCTTATTTCTCTGCGTATTGACCGCCTTTTAAAAAATGAGGGGACAGGGGACAGGGGACAGGGGAGAGTAACTCTTGATTAATGGCTAATGACAAATGACAAATGACAAATGACTACTTCATTTAATCGGTTGCAACTTTGTCACCTTAAGTTTAAAAGCCCCAACCCCAGTTTCCCCAAAAGAACGGACACGAATAACATAATTCCCTGTCTCTACGATGCGAGTAAATAATAGAGAATTGCTACTACCATCAGGGCCATCATCATTTTCTGCCAGAGTCGAACCATCAGGTGCTAGCAGTGTGATGATGCTGTCAAAGCTTTCAGATGACAGGTCAACTGCTAAATTATCGCCCTTCTCCAGCCTGACTATGTAATCACGGGCAAACCCACCTTGACCAGTGGGAATGTCTTTGTCTGAGAGGCTATCAGAAAGTTCAGTGCTGTTAGATAAAGGTATTGGACTATACAATTTATTTTGAGCAAAGGCTGCACTTGTAC
>JBGTMK010000648.1:0-15053 GCA_041743605.1 Nostoc sp. | reverse complement strand
CTCAAGGGAAAAATATTTATTTTGAGCGTATGATGCGACGAAAAATAATGTGTCCTTGTCTCAGAGCCAATAAATTTATTTATGGGGTTTTCCCCCTACTCCCTGCCCCCGGCCCCCTTTCCTCTTCCTTGGCAACTGACCACTGAATAATTATTGACAAAATTGCTATGGCTGTAATTCGCTTAATTCTATTGGTGGCAGTACTGGGAGGACTAACACTGTTGTTAGTCCAAAATTTCTCACCTGCCCTATCGCTAGTATTTTTGGGCGTGCGAACTCAACCATTACCACTAGCGATATGGATTTTTTTCAGTACTGCCACTGGTGCTTTCACATCTGTATTGATTGCTACCTTGTTTAAATTATCCAGTTATTTTGTAGGAGGACAACGCCAAACTCCTAACAGACCAAATCCAACTTCACCTCGTGCGAAGGCAACCCCTAGAGAAGAACCTACATCTCGTCCTGCCAGTCCTCCACCACCAGCTAGTAAAAAAGAAGAGTCTAGCAGTGATGTATTTGATGATTGGGAGACAAATGGTAGAGATGATGATTGGAACTTTGATGATGAAAATTCAGAGGAAGCGCCTACCCCCAATCCTCAAGTTCAACAGCCTAGAGATTCTAAAACTTACGAACGTCAATCAGAAGCCAAAAGCAGTTCTCAGTCTGGTTCAGTTTATTCCTACAGCTACCGTGAGCCAAAAAATACAGCTGTGGGAAAAAGTGAATCTGTTTATGATGCTGATTACCGAGTAATCATCCCCCCCTATCAACCGCCGACTACCAATCAACCGGATGATGATGATTGGGAATTTTTTGAGGATGATGATGATTTTGAGGATGATGATAAACGCCCCCGTCGGTGAGATGTAGTAGGCTACGTCTCTACTTGTTAATGCCACACTGCTCTCTAGACTCCTGCTTGACCTTACCAGTCATGGCAGCTTCCTGCAAAGTCATGAAAGCATTAAAATCTTCTAAGTCATATCGGGTAGTCAACAGTTGTCGTAGTTGATCTTCAGCTTCCACTGTCAAATAGCCAGTTGCTAAAGCTCTTTGTACAACGTCACGAATTCGAGTCATGGTTGACACCTCATTCATACTATATTTATTCATTCAGGCTTATTGGGGTGAAATATGCAGTATTCTTTGTGCCGAAATTTCAACTTTGCAAGGTTTTTTTTAGCGATCGCAGCAAATAAGTCATCATTTACACCTTTACAAGAAACATTTAATGGAGTGGGGCTTGTTATAACTGAACTTTTAGAATAACGACCCTGTGCTGTTAGAAACACAGTATTGTGTATACTTAAAATTACCTACCAGGGTAAAAATCCTGATTATTTAAATAGACAGATATTGTTTGGATAAAGTTTCAAACAAGCTATATTAATTTTTTGGTTAAGCATAGCGATCGCTATACAGCAATCACCAAGTTACTTGAGGGAATTTACTACATTCCTGATAAATTCGTAATTTATTACTTATGGTAATTTCACTAAAGAATTATCAATCTTTTGCCTAAGTTACTTTAAATACACTAATAACAGTAATAACAGCAGTTAATTAGGGCTTGCTGTAGTAGAGTAGCATTTAAGAAACGTATACGCTTAAAACAATTCGCAATTCGCAATTCGCAATTACGTTTTGTGACGGGGATTTAGACCCCGCAAAACGCGCTGCTTGATAGAAGCAGGGGACTTAAACCCCCACCACTTGTTAAATAATAGTTTTTGTTAACGGTCGCTTGACTTTTAATACCCCATCAAGTCGATTTCAATAAGCAAAATGCCTGATTGCTTTCTCATTTCAGGTGGCGGATAGCGCAGTGTTAGCTCATCCTGGAGCCTCTTGATTCTGACTTCTGAATTCTTCTTCAATCTGATTTATTTTTATTCACGCTTGGTACTTATTTGGGAATTATAACAAAGGGATTATAAGCGTCATGTTCCATCCAATATAGGTGCATAAGTATGAAAAATTTACCGGATATATTGCTGCGCTTATTTTTTGGTGCTGCGTTGGCTGGAATTGGTATAGGTATTTTTCGGTATGGCTCAGGGGGTTTAATTATTAGCTGCAAAGCTACTCAGTCAAAAACAGCATCTTGCACAGTAACTGAACGTATAGCATTTAGTCAACAGATAATTGAAGAGAAAACTATTGATAATATTACACAGGGAAAGGTTGTGATAATTAATGCTACACGATTTACAGAGGATTCTACTGAGGATATACAGTTTTTTCGGGTGTTAGGAGTAACAAGAAAGGGTATTAGTTACCAAATTGGTCAAGATGGAAAAGATCCCACGGAAGCACAAGCGATCGCAGGACAGATTAATTTTTTAATCCAGAATCCAAATGCTTCACCAATTCAATTAGATTATTCTTCCAATATGATTAATTGGTTAGGTTGGGGAGCAATTGGTTTGGGAATAACTGTGTCTCTTTTTATGCGTACTGAAAAATAATTAGATTTCGGGTGAAATGAGCAGTGATTCCGAAATTTACCCTAAGAACTGCATACTCAAAAGATGAAATTAATTAAACTAATTTTTCATCAAATCCGATTTTTACCTACTAGCAAATTAGCGATCGCAGTACTAATCGGCTGACCTGTAAACTGTTGGTAATAAGTAAACCCAGGTGAAGGATTAACCTCGAAGCAATACCAATCACCTCCAGGTGTGCGGCGCAAATCGATGCCGCAAAGAGGTAGATTTATTGCTTTTGCCAAGACTCTACACTGTTGTTCTACTTCTTCAGGAAGATGACAAGCACGGATTTCTGTGGATTCATCATTCTCTGCGGCATAGCGGTAATCATCAGCTTGGGAAATTACCTCGCTGGCAAAAATTTCTGTCCCGACAACATGAACGCGATAATCTCTACCGGGTATATACTGCTGAAACTGAGTCGGACACCAAGATACATTATCAAGGCGTTCTAGATGCTCAACTCCCACACGCGAGACTTTGCTACGAATACCACTGATTGATTTATAAATAATATCGCCGTGGAGTTCCCAAAAAGATCGCACAGCTTCGGGGTCTGTGGTGACAAGGGTTTCGGGAACTTTGAAACCGAGTGAGCGAATTTGCTCTAACTGATAAGGTTTAGAGCCGTTAGCAGCCATTGCAGACGGACGGTTAACGACAAAGGCGGGTGTCATTTCAGACCAAGACATTAAGGTATCATCAACTGCGATCGCATGTTGCCAAGCTGGACTATTTGCACCCGCTTGGACAATTTGAGGAAGACGGCGCGAGTCGTAGGGGCGTAAGTAAGCAGCAGTGATTTCACTCAAATCAATTTTTTGATACCAAGTGCGAATTTGTCCTTGGACTGGTAAATCTAAAACATTGCCTACAGATAGTTCAATTTCAGTATCTAAAATATCTCGTTGGTCAATAAATACTGTCGGTATGCCTAGACTAGTTAGTTCTGAGTGAACTGCTGCTAAAGGAGATTCTTCGGTAATACCCCACAACAAAATCAGCATAAGGTATTACCTCCACTCAAATACTCAAGGATGGCATCGCCTACATCTGGTGCAGAAATATCAGTCCACAAATCAGCGCCCAAAAACTCTGCTGGAGATTCGTTGCTGCTAAAATGAACCGTCAACAAGTCAACTTGAGCAGCATCAGCGATACGTCTGGCGTGTGAAGCTAGGGTTTTTTCAACTTCACCCAAACAGCGATCGCCCACCACCGTCACCTTTACTGAAGATTTTTCGAGAACCTGGGGACACACATTTGCCGACATCGAACTTTGCCGTCGCACCGGACGTACTGGAATACCCAGTTGAGCAGCCGCATAAACCCATTGTTCAGGTCGCCAAGCAGGCCCTAATAAATATGTCGGCGTTGGTCTGTTCAAGACTGGACATTTTAAGCTAGACAACCAAGCAATTAAAAAGGCATTCATTTCCGTAGCGACGTATGCTCGGTCTTCAGGGATAATGTGTAGAAGTTCTTGTTCAAAAATAGAAGGTAGGCGAGTTAGAACGCCAGTGATTTGATCGAGAGCGATCGCGCACGTCGTAGACATTGCAACTCCACCTACCACTGCTGAGGAGGATAAGGGGGAATTGATTTCCCCATCAATAGAACTCAAGTAATGTCGCCATCCAACCACTGACAAATCTTCAGGCGTCAGTAGGCTGACACCATGACCATGAGCCGCCCAATTAGCAACCAGCGCCTCAGCGGCTTTGTCATGACGACTGGCGACAACAACCAACACGCTTACTTAATTCCTTGGTTGATTAACTACTTGTTGACCGACGCTTGGGCGTTCTTGGGACTCAATAAAAGCTTGCCCATTTACCGCTGTACGCTGTTCTATTTGATCAAGGCGTTGAGCCATCAGACCGATTAGCCGCTGTAGGTCATTTGAACCATCTACGGAAGTCAGATTTTCAGCTTGACTTGTCTCAGGGAGTTTTTCAGCCTGAATTTTCTCGAAGTCTTTATCTTTCTGAACTTTCTCAAATTCTTTGACTTCTATCTTCAGTTCCTTGTTACTTTTCAACGCTAGTGGCCCTGTCAGTGTAAACAAGCTTCCACCAGTAGATGTGGGCAGAGAATAGGCCAATTGATCGAAGTCAAGATTGCGAACAGTTAAATCTTGAGGTAGGAATGTACCTCTATGTTCAGGCGTCAACAGCAGATTAACTGGGTTTGCCGCAGAAGGAGAATTTACTAAGATTTCTACATACCCGCGAATCTCTAATTTTGCTGCTTGTAATATCTCTGGCTTGGTGACATCAGGTAGTAAGGTAACTAAAGCTGTGTCATTGGCTGGAATACCTACACTGAATGTAAATCTGTTGGGATCGCCTGGAACAGGGACTAGATCACTAAAATTGTTAACTCCTGTGACATCGCTGATTGTTACGGTGTCGGCTACATTTAATTGCGGTGTAGTTGCAGTGAATTGCAGCGTCAATCTGACATTGGAGTTACTAGTATTGGCGATGGTTAAAAAATAACCTTGGACAACCGTGCGAGCAACAGCCCCGCCACCAGGAGCGGTAACAGGTGTAATTGGCTTTACTAGCAGTTCAAAGGTTGAGACTAAAGTTGGTCTTTGTCTAATGATGCCAATTCCGTTTGATATGTCTGTCATCTGTTTGTTTACATCGAAACTACATATCAAACTTAACTGCCTAGACTTATTGACGGATAGTACCCCATAGGGTAATGTTTCGGATAAAAAAAAGTGGTTCTGCAATTAACAGAACCACTAAAGCTTTCGCAAACCTGTTATAACTTAACGAACTGACCCTTGAGCAGAAACAGTATCAATCGGTTTCATCAGGTACAGGCGCAATAACTGCCAGCCATTAGAGATGTAAAGCGGCAGTTTTTGGAAGATTTGCAGGAATTTGGGAGTGTTGGAGTTAGCGATCGCACCCAACTTCTCATTATTGGATATACAAATATCCAATCGCTGATAAAACTCTGGATTCTCTACATCCAGCATCAGCGGGAACACCCGACCTGCGTTTTCGTTAGTCTTCTGAATTACATGGATGTCGTATTCTCGCGCATCCAACCCAAGGGTGGCATAAAAGTCCTTACGTTGAATGTCATTGAGATACATGGTCGCAAACACCGACAACAGGAAGAACCGACTCCACAGCCGTGCTTTCCAATCATTCAACATTTGCGGTTGGGATTTCATAATGGCATCAAAGAAATCACCGTGACGGTTTTCATCTTGACACCAATTTTCAAAGAACCGGAAGATTGGATAAACCCGGTCTTCGGGATGTGCTTCTAAATGGCGATAAATAGTGATGTAGCGCCAATAACCGATCTTCTCAGAAAGATAAGTAGCGTAGAAGATGAATTTTGGTTTAAAGAAGGTATAACTGCGGCTCTTAGTCAAAAATCCTAAATCTAGGGACAGATTAAAGTCAGATAAAGCTTTGTTCAAAAAGCCAGCGTGACGTGCTTCATCCCGTGACATCAGGTTAAAGCACTCTGCCAAGACGGGGCTTTTTCCTTTCAAGCGACGGCCAAGTTCTTTATACAGCAAAAAGCCGGAAAACTCTGCTGTACAAGAACGTTCCAGAAATTCAACAAACAATTTGCGAGTTTCCCCGTCAATATGATCCCAGGATTGGTCAAACTCGGCATCCCGAACAAAGTGATGGCGGTTGTAGTCAGTGCGGAACTCTTCGAGAATGGCTTGTAACTCGTCTTCATTGACGGAAATATCCATCCGCGCCATTTCATCAAAATCGGTAGTGTAAAACCGAGGTGTTAACAGGGTTTCTTTTGCCGGGACTTTAATCCCTGGCCGGATTTCTTCAAAGCCTGGTTTTTTGAGGGAATCTACCATGTCTTGATTGCTCTTTCGTCTTTATTATCTTAAGTAGACCCTTCGGGTTTGGCACTTCTTCACGGGGAGAAACCCCTCTGAGCGACTGCCTTACCAGAAAGCCAAGGGTAATGTTCTGTTAAAACGTAACAGCCCACAATAATCCAATTGTATAAAGTTCAGTCTACCAAGGTGCGGGTGAGAAATTTGTAAGCAAAAGATTAAGAGTTGCAACAATCATTCAATGTTTGCGGAATCAAAAATCGCAAATTAGTAGTCAAATAAACCTAGTTCAGTGATTAGCACTGTTTCGAGCAAGTGGAGTAGCACGCACTTATTGTATTATTAAAGCATTGTCATCTCAGTAATTTTCTTTAGTTGCTACTACAACATGGAAAACCCATCTTAGACAACAAGAGCAAATCCAAAGGTTGAAAAGCAAGATGAATCTTGAAAACAATCAACAGAAAGACCGACTTCTTGTCTCTTATATCTTGTGTGCAGTTGGATTTATGGGAGTGGGAGGATTGCACCGTTTCTACAATGGCAAGATCGGGACTGGTTTGTTGTGGCTGTTGACTGGTGGTGTATTTGGTATAGGGCAGATCGTGGATTTGTTCTTTATCCCCAACATTGTTGAGGAATACGAACGCAATTTGAGATTAAAAGCGGGTGTATCTCCCTTTGGTGTGCCGTTGAATCAAGCAGTGGTTGCTTCTCAAGTCCACCGCCCAACAGGCAACCAACTCATGATTAAACTAATTGAAGCGGCGGAAAGTAAGGGTGGTTTTTTAACTGTCACTCAAGGGGTGAAGTTCACAGGAGCTAGCTTTGCTGAAGTGGAAGCTACTCTCAATGAGATGTACAAATCAGGTTATGTAAAAATTGATAACGACCCCAATACTGGAGCCGTTACCTACCATTTCCACGAACTTTAATTTGTCCTTTGTCATTAGTCATTTGTCATTTGACCAATGACCAATGACTAATAACTAATTTATACCTAACCACTTTTGACCATCTAGGCGCTGAACCAAGCCAAATACCAACAAATCGAGGGTAATTTTGCGCTCATCGATTAAGAATGACTCAAAAGTGCTAGGTTTTTTGCCTTCATTACAGGAAAATCCCTTTTTCCCTTGAATATCTTCTTCGGGGAAATACAGATTAAACTGACGCAGACCTATTTCTTTCCAACTGCCGATAATTTGCCAGCATTCTTGGGCAGATTCAAAGCCAGTGATTGGCACTTTCTGCTTGGCAAAAGACACCTGTAAATCTTGCACACCTTGTTGAGCGATCGCTTTTTGTAAAGCTGGCAAGTAGTCTTGCTCGATGAACTCTACAAATGGCTTATCTTCAACAGATGGAGCTTTTTCCTTTTTGGCGGCTTTAGCTGCGGCGGCTGGTTTTTCGTCTACTGCGGCTTTATCTGCGGCTGCGGGTTTTTCTCGCTTGGGTGGTACAGCAACTGGTTTAGCAGCATTGGGATTATCTTCAGGGTTTGCGGCTTTAGGATCTGGCGTGTTGGCAGTAGGAAGGTCTGTGGCTTTGGGTGATTTTGTACTAGGAACCTGCTTGTCAACAGTGCTGGGAGCTACTTCTCCCGCTTGATTTTGATTGGTTTGGTCTGCCATTGCTCAGGTCAATCCTTTAATCTAGCTTTGGGAGCGATCGCTCACCTTGATGTATCGGGTATTTTTATTTTGACATACTAGTACCGCACGGCGTAAATAAGCCACCCATCTTAAACGTCTGAAACCCTTGCAAACAATTAATTACGAATTACGAATTACGAATTACGAATTCTTAATGACGCTCGATAATCCCAAGTTCTCACAGTGCAACAACTAAAGTCATTGGCTGTATAGCAGCTTATACACTAACCATTGGGAGAGAGCATTATGTAGACTCGTAGTATTTTCTAAGTCTTGGAAACCCTGATTTGTGGCATGAAGTTTGGATAAGTTGTATTAATTGTAGTTAGTAAACATCAGAAATGGCTAAACATAGAAATAAAAAATAATGGATAAACAGCAACTTATAAAACTGCTAATTGGTGATTTTACTTGGCAACGATTGCTTAAATCCTTAATCTTTACTTATACATTTTTTGCTGTATTTGTATATTTTCGGGCAGATAGCATGATTTTTCAACCTCAACCTTCTAGTTATCAGGATGACCCAAGCATTATTAAGTTAAAAAGTGGGGAAAATATAAATATATCAGCTACATATTTATTGAACAATAAAGCTCAATATACTATTCTTTATTCTCATGGTAATTCTGAAGATTTAGGAGATATCAAACAGATTCTAGAAAAATTACACACATGGGGTTTTAGTGTATTTGCTTATGATTATCGTGGTTATGGCACAAGTCAAGGAAAACCGACAGAAAGTCATGTATATGAAGATATCAATAGCGCTTACAATTATTTGACCCAGAATTTAAAAATACCACCTGAAAGAATTATAGTTTTGGGGCGTTCAGTTGGCGGTGGTTCTGCGGTAAATTTAGCAATGCGGAAACCAGTGGCTGGTTTAATTATTGAAAGTTCGTTTATTTCCGCTTTTCAAGTAATAGTGCCTTTTCGGATTTTACCTTTTGATAAATTTCCTAATCTTGATAATATCAAGAAAATAAAATGTCCGATATTGGTGATTCATGGAAAAAAAGATGAGATTATTCCTTTTGCTCATGGGGAAAAATTGTTTAATGCTGCAATATCCCCAAAACTTTATTTGTGGGTTGAAGAGGCAAATCATAATGATTTATTTTGGATAGCTGAAGAAAAGTATCGTCAAACTTTGCAGGAGTTTATTAATCTTGTAAATACAAATCAGCAATTAACTAGTACGCCACGGCAGAAATAAAGCAACCATTTAAAATCCCTGAAAAGCCTATTCCATAATACTTTTGAATGCGTGACTTCCGCCTTGCGGTACTAGTCCCAATAATTTGTAATTGCTTGAGAAATAATGCAAAGTCTTAAAAAATAAGCTTTCTTCCTCTTTGCTCCTTTCAAATTCCCTTGAATCCCATATCATTTTCTAGCTGTTGCTGGGCTGGAGTAGAATTTACTTTCTCAAACGCAACTTTACCAGAAGTCTGACGCCAAGTGCCAACTTGGCTCAGGAATATACCTACCAAAATCACGCTACCACCAATATATTGAGGTAGGGTAGGGGCTTCACCTAAAATTAAATAGGCTGCTAAGATCCCTGCAATTGGACTAAATGAGCTAACTAAGGAAGCCATAGATATAGTGGCAGTTTTCAAGCCTTTAATCCAAAAAGACTGACCTACTACCACAATTAACCCACCATAGAGAAACATCCATTGCCACAAGAATGGTGAGAGGACATCAGCAAAATGATCGCTACCATAGAGAATTAAAGCGATAAGGAAAAAGATTACAGTTCCTAGTGCAGTCCGAAAAATGCTATAAATTCCCAAAGGAATCTGCGAAAGGTGTTTCTTACCAATAATTGTGGAAGCAGCTACAGCTACAGATCCTAATGCTGCTAAAATTTCTCCTATTCCTAAACCGAAACCTCCCATGTTCATGACGGCATCTGTTGGAGGCTGAAGGATGATAGTTAAGATAACACCGATAAACGCTGCGATCGCTCCAATAAATTCCCAAATATTTACTCGTTCCCTCAATAACCAGACTGATAAAGCCAGAGTTAAAGGCGGTTCCAAACGTCCCACCAAAATAACATTGTTCACTCCTGTAAGTGCTAATGCCTGAAAAATTAAGCCAGGGGCTAACGCTCCTGATAAAATAGCTACTGCTGTTAGACTGACCCAATCTTTCCTTGAGAGTTGCTTCAAAGTAGCTTTGTTCCACTGTCGCCGATAAATTAGGATTAGAAGTATCAAGGCGCAAAGATTTCCCACAAATAAAACATTACAAAGAGAAATCGGATTACGTTGCTTGCCGCCGTAGGCATCGCCAATAAAATGTTCAGCACCAATTTCTGTTAGCTTTCGGGTGACAGCGCCAGATGCTGCAAAAATCAGCATTGCTAGCCAGAGATATGTTTGTCCTGAAATTCTATGGATTAGGCGATGTGGTTTTTTGGGTCTAGTCACGAATGGCACCACTGCAATGAAAGCATTGCTTATTATAATTTGCCATCATTCTGAACTGAATTAGGTTTTGTTAAGAAAATACTTAAATTATGCTATGGCTTAGAGATACCATCATTACCTGAGAAAGTGCTGAGAATTTACTAAATTTTCTCAAAGGATAAATTCATGAAAATAGTAGCTTAGTTTCAATCAGTTCTCACTCCCACTTGAGATGCTTTAGATGTTCAGGATAAAACACAGATGAGGACTCAAAAATGAAACTTGCACCCCTACTTACAAGTGTTGCTTTGGTTGGTTTTTTCACAGTTTGGGACGCACCATTAAAGGTGATCAATCCGTTGTTAGTGCAGGCCTCAGCAGCTGAAGAATTGTCTGTACCACAGAAATTAGATTTGCTTACTAAAAATAAGGGTCAGATTGGTAGTGGTGATCAACTGCGTCGTTTCTTTTTTAGTGACTTGGAACCAATAGGTATCCAGCCAGGTGGTGCAGGTCACGTAGTTAACCTTTATAACAAAGCCAATGATGTCACATTCGCTTACTGCTCTCACTACGATGTGATTGTAGCGATTAAGAAAGGTAAGGTGACTAAGTTTGAACCCAGCGAAGTGAAGTAATTTAATATATACAAGCTAGGTGCTGAAAATTTGAAAAACTGTAATGTCATAACTAACAAAAGGAGCAGAGTTTTGCCTTAATGTCGCCATAAACTACTACCTTTGAAAACAGTATTATTGAAACTGTGTGGACAAGGGGTATGAGTTCTTTTTCCCCTTGTTCCCTTGTCAATGTTGAGAGTTTTATAGGGAAGATGTTGGGTGCTTGCAGTTTCTGCTTTGTCTGAACCTATAGGTGCGCTCAGGAAGATATTTTGGCACTTAAGGATTTTGGCAATGGTTTAGTGTTTAAATCTCCGTGGGGAGCAGGTATCGGTATAAAGTGATCGCAAACAGATTTAAGAATACGATTAATTTGTACTTCATAAGCACATCCAATTACAGTTTTTCCATATTCATGGAGCTTTTTAGCTAAAGCAGCGAATGCCCCATCACCTGATACAATAACGAAAACTTCCAGTGTAGGACGACTCTGGGCTAATTCCATGACATCAATGGCTAGTTGCATATCTGCTGCATTACGTTTGTGACTATAATCAAAAATTTGAATCGCTTCAATACCAAGTTCTTGAATCTCATTCTTGAGTAGCCTTAATCGATAATCACTCCAGTCAGCATAAGCGCATTGGATAGCAATTTTATTAACTATGTTAGTGTTTTCCAGATTTGTTTGAATTTGTTTGAGAGAAAAATTTAAATTCGGGTTACTTCTACCCATTGTTAAGTTTTCAATATCATAGAAAATAGCTGTGTTGAATTGCTCAGTATTCGGCGAAATGTTAGCTGTAGTAGTAAGTTGCTCTACACGAATCTGACGCTGCTTTAACTCTTGAAACTCAGCTATTAAAGACGTTATTTCTTGCGCTGAATTGGAACTTACTACTTCCTGTTGTAACTGTGTAATTGTTGTTTTTAAGTCATTGATTTGCAGCTTTGATTGTTGTAATTCTTCTTGTAATTTCTCAGTTAATACATTGATTTGAGTCTGGCTTGGAAAAGTCTGCTCTCGGAGTTCACCAATGGTTGTAGAGAGAATTTTCTGACGTTGCTGATAAGCTGTTAATAAAGCTTGCTGGACAATATCCCATTCTTTAGGAAAATCCTCATAGGTAATAATCGGTAGAACTGTTTCATAACCAGCGATAGCAATTTCCAAATTACTCGCAAGGTTCCCTTGTTCAAACTCTTGAATAATGGTACTCAGTTTGATAATAACTCTAGCTAAATTAATAGCAATAACAGGTTCTTTAGCAAAGCGATCGCTTACCCATTTTCGCAACATTAAAGCTAAATCATTGTTGAGTTTACTTAAGTTATGTTGCAGAATTGGATATACTTCCTGATTTTGATAAGTCGCTCTTAATAAATCAATTAGGAAGTTTTGCTCCTGCTTGGTAGCTTCATTTGGCATAGCTAAATCCCTGACAATATATCTTTTAGATTAGTGTTCCCAAGTTTTCATGCTATTGAACAATCAAAGCGGTGTAATCCAATAAGTAATGCCTCTAATAGCTTGTTTCTTAAAACCAAACAAAGGTAGTTTTTCTTCAGATAAACCTACATAAGTCCAATGTGGAACATCGTTTTCTACAGTTTGAAACCAACCATTTTGATTCAAAGCTTTTCTCTGTTCTTGACTCCCTACGCGTAAATCAATGGCTAATCCCCAGAGATGTTGTGAAGTTCCAGGAGGTGCAACCAAACCGAGAATTTTTGTTTCTTTTCCCTCTTTAACTTTTGCCAAAACTTGATTGTTAGCATATTTGTACCAAAATCTTAAATTCGTGTTGAAAGTCCGAGTACAATCACCAGAACCATAACCAGATTTTAGCGGTATTTTTTGTAGCGATCGCGCTTTATTTAAAGCTTCAGCTGCCGATTTTTGTAAGTAGCAGTCTCTAGTGCCATCGATATGACCCATTGTTAAAGTAGCTTGAAAGTCTTGGGTTTCTTGTTCATTGGCAAAGATATATTTTGGTGGCAGTTTCATCCCCATATCTTGATTTACAAAAACTGCACCATAGGCTCGCAGCAAAATATATTCATAAGTACTAGGCTGGGGAATTGTGGATAAGTTTCTAGCGATCGCAGATAAAAAACGCTGTTGCTCATTTAATTCTGGGTTGGGAATAAATGGCTCTGATATTGTCTCTTTAGAAGTATCTATACAAGGTAATGAATCACTACTCAAGCATCCGTTTAATGGTTGGGCAGTTCTAGCTAGTTTATGGTGGGTAATCTCATTACTGGCTACTAAAGCAAAAATAATCAAGATAACTATGATGATAAAAGTTACTTTTTTGATAACTCTATTAATGATTTTTTTCTTACTAGTAGTGAGTTTCATTTTTAAATAACCGCTAATTTGATTACACAATAAAAGTAATATATTTGCAAAAACCCGTTAGCTTACAATTGAAACATATCGCTAATACAAATTAGTCTATATTAGCTACTTTATGTTTGTTTAGGATTGTGTTGACTGTCGAATAAAAGTCTCTCAAAATCTGATAGCTAAATATATGAAAAGCAGCTAAGAAAAATAATCCATAGCATTGCTAACAATCTTTAAAAATTATTATATTTTTTACCTAATACTCAAGGTTAAAAATATAAACTAGCTTCTTTTGAGTACTAGTAAATTTGATAACTTTTTTATTAGAAAGATACATCCATGAAATCACTGGAACAGTTAAAATTGAAAAGAACTCTAAGCTTGCCGATCCTGTAAGTATGACCATGCACAATTCCGTTGAATTTCAAGACGCTTTTGATGTCATAGTCGTCGGTGCAGGTCACTCCGGTTGCGAAGCGGCTCTCGCCTCTGCACGCCTCGGTTGTCGTACCCTGCTATTGACGCTCAACTTGGATAAAATCGCTTGGCAACCTTGTAACCCAGCGGTGGGTGGCCCAGCCAAATCCCAATTGACTCATGAGGTAGACGCACTTGGCGGAGAAATTGGTAAAGTAGCAGACCGCACCTACCTGCAAAAACGTATCCTCAACTCTTCACGAGGGCCTGCTGTTTGGGCATTACGCGCCCAGACGGACAAGCGCGAATATGCAGCGGTGATGAAAAATATTGTTGAGAACCAAGAAAACTTGACAATCCGCGAAAGTATGGCAACTGACTTGGTGTTGGGCGCTAACGGTGAAGTCATCGGCGTTGAAACTTATTTTGGTGTAGGGTTCCAATGTAAAGCAGTCATCTTGACAACTGGCACCTTCCTGGGAGGCAAAATTTGGGTTGGTAACAAATCAATGCCAGCTGGGCGGGCTGGAGAATTTGCGGCTGAAGGCTTGACACAAACCCTAAATCGCCTGGGATTTGAAACCGGAAGACTCAAAACTGGAACCCCAGCACGGGTAGACAAGCGATCGGTGGATTATAGTAAAATGCTCATCCAGCCAGGGGATGAAGATGTGCGTTGGTTCAGTTTTGACCCAGAGGCGTGGGTAGAACGTGAACAGATGCCTTGCTACATTACCCGCACAACCGCCGAAACCCATCGCTTAATTCAGGATAATTTACACCTGTCGCCAGTTTATGGCGGTTGGGTGGAAGCTAAAGGCCCGCGCTATTGTCCCAGTATTGAAGATAAAATTGTCCGCTTTGCTGATAAGGAAAGCCATCAAATCTTTATTGAACCAGAAGGAAGGGATATACCCGAACTTTATATCCAAGGGTTTTCCACAGGATTACCAGAAAATTTGCAACTACAAATGTTGCGGACTCTCCCCGGTTTGGAAAAATGTGTGATGCTGCGTCCGGCGTATGCTGTGGAATATGACTATTTACCAGCAACTCAGTGTTACCCCACACTGATGACTAAGAAGATTGCTGGACTGTTTTGTGCTGGCCAAGTTAACGGCACTACAGGTTATGAAGAAGCGGCAGCTCAAGGGCTTGTGGCAGGAATTAACGCAGCTCGATTTGTTCGCTCTCAAGAAATGATTGTCTTTGCCCGCGAGCAAAGTTATATTGGAACGCTACTTGA
>JBGTMK010000647.1:0-4384 GCA_041743605.1 Nostoc sp. | reverse complement strand
GGAGGGAAGCGCAGAGGTACGCAGAGAATTGTACTGGGGGAATGGGTGATGGCTGAGTTGATTTTAAATAAACTTTTTAGCTTGAAGGAGCAGGTAGCGGTAGTTACTGGCGGTTCTGGTGTGCTTGGTGGGGCTATGGCAAAGGGTTTGGCTCTGGCTGGAGCGCGAGTTGTGGTTTTGGGTCGCAATGAAGTACGGGCGGGGGCGGTGGTGGCTGAGATTACTGCTGGTGGTGGAGAAAGTATCGCTGTGGTGGCAGATGTTAGCGATCGCTCCCAATTAGAAATCGCCAGGGATTTTATTATACAGTGTTGGGGTGAAATAGATATCTTGGTAAACATGGCTGGCGGGAATATTCCGGCTGCCACAATTACTGCTGATGCGACTATTTTTGATATGCCACATGCAGCCTTTGAGGAAGTAGTTAGCCTCAACTTACTTGGGACTTTACTGCCTTGTCAGGTTTTTGGTCAAGCAATGGTGGAAAAAAATCAGCCCCACGGTTGCATTGTCAATATTTCTTCTATGTCTGCTATTCGGGTGATTAGCCGCGTGGTTGGCTACTCAGCTGCGAAAGCGGGGATAGATAACTTTACTCGTTGGCTAGCCGTAGAACTCGCCCAAAAGTATGGTGATGGAATGCGAGTAAATGCGATCACACCAGGTTTCTTTATTGGCGAACAAAATCGAGATTTACTCTTAAATTCTGATGGTAGTTTGACCGTTCGCGGGCAAAAAATCATTGAGCATACCCCCGCCGGACGTTTCGGAAAACCAGATGAATTACTCAGCACTTTAATCTGGTTATGTAGTTCTGGTTCTAGTTTCGTTAACGGGGTAGTTGTGCCGGTAGATGGTGGATTTAGTATCTACAGTGGAGTTTAATAATGTATTCACTGGCTGTAAATAACGGCACCCTTTCAGATGAGCAAGTTTCTGCGCTAATTCATCAAGCTTTAGCAGATCCTAAGTTAGATGGACAGCGCATCTTAGTGTTAATTCCAGATAGTACCCGCACTGCTCCCATGCCGCAAATGTTTCGATTGCTGCATCAGGAGTTGGGTAAAAGAGTAGCGGCTCTGGATTTTTTAATTGCTCTGGGTACACATAATCCTATGAGTGAAGAACAGATTAATCACTTGGTGGGAGTGACACCGGAGGAACGAGAGACAAATTTTAAGAAAGTTCGCATTTTTAACCATCTTTGGAATGAGCCAGATACCTTTATTTCTTGTGGAATAATTTCGGCAGATGAGATAGCAGAAATTAGTAGTGGAATGCTACATCAAGAAGTTGATGTGCGTGTTAATAAGCTTGTAACAGAATACGATTTGATCGTGATTTGCGTCCCAGTTTTTCCCCACGAAGTTGTCGGTTTCTCTGGTGGAAATAAATATTTTTTTCCCGGAATTAGTGGTCAGGAAGTAATTAATCTCTCACACTGGTTAGGTGCTTTAATCACCTGTTACGAAATTATTGGTACACTCGGAATAACACCAGTCCGGCGCTTGATTAACCGAGCCGCTAGCCTGATTTCTACCCCAAAACTTTGTTTGGCGATGGTGGTCGCACCAAAAACAAATCAGCTAGCTGGACTCTATATAGATCAACTAGAGTCAGCCTGGGAAGCTGCTGCAAAATTATCAGCAAAACTGCATATTAAAATTTATGCATCATTAATCGAGCGAGTTAAAGGCTTATCCATTGAACAATTAGAGAATTTAAAAGAAGCATTACTAGACTTTTTTAACGTCGCTGATTTAAAAACTTGGTTAAACCAACAATCAATCTAATTGATTATTACTACACCTGGCGACTAGAAGTCACGGCTATACAAACAAAACCACCTCCGTAGGTTAAAAATTCTTGATTTACTCCTAGTCCACGGAGGCGAACAATGCTAGTGTAGTATCAAATTCTATTCGCCTAATACTTTTCAAACTTCCAGTATAAAAAAAGTTGCTAATAACCGATTACCAGTAAGGCTTTCATTATAAAAGTAAGCTAAACTTTTATAGCCAAGTATTGCCTAAAAATTTCATAATTAAAGATAGAACATCCCAATGGAGAACATAAAAATGCTAGAACAATATCGTAAACACGTTGCCCAAAGAGCAGCACTCGGTATTCCTCCTTTACCATTGGATGCAAAGCAAACCTCAGAATTATGTGAATTACTGAAAAATCCGCCCAAGGGTCAAGAGGAGATATTATTACATTTATTGAGCGATCGCGTTTCTCCTGGTGTTGATCCAGCAGCTTATGTCAAAGCCGGATTTCTCACTGCGATTGCCAAAAAAGAAATCACCAGTCCCTTGGTTTCGCGCATAGAAGCAGTGCAATTGCTGGGCACGATGGTAGGTGGTTACAATGTGCAATCTTTAATCGATTTGCTGCAATGGCCCACTGTATCCCTCTCAGACTCATCTGAAACGCCTCTAGTGATGGGTGGACAAGGAAAGGAACCCATTTCCGCTTATGCCGCCAACGCCTTAAGCAAAATCCTCTTGGTGTATGACGCTTACCACGATGTTTTAGAGTTGTCTAAAACCAATCCTTTCGCCAAGCGGGTGGTTGACTCTTGGGCGGAAGCTGAATGGTTTACCAGTCGCCCCACAGTTCCAGAAGCCATTACTGTCACCGTTTTTAAAGTTCCTGGCGAAACCAATACCGACGACTTATCACCTGCCCAAAGCGCCACAACTCGCCCGGATATTCCTTTACACGCCTTAGTGATGTTAGAGTCACGGCAACCGGGAAGTTTACAAACTATTGCTGAGTTGAAGGAAAAAGGGCATCCAGTAGCTTATGTAGGGGATGTAGTTGGTACTGGTTCATCGCGTAAGTCTGCCATCAACTCCGTATTGTGGCATACAGGAAATAATATACCTTTTGTGCCAAACAAACGCGCTGGGGGTTATGTTTTAGGTGGTGCGATCGCGCCTATCTTCTTTAACACAGCTGAAGATGCCGGTGCTTTGCCTATTCAGTGCGATGTCACCAAACTAGAAACTGGTATGGTAATTACCATCCATCCCTATAAAGGTGAAATCACTAACGATGCTGGTGAAGTTATTTCCACCTTTGACCTTAAACCTGATACCATCCTCGATGAAGTCCGCGCAGGTGGACGCATCCCCTTACTTATTGGACGTACCCTCACCGACAAAACTCGTCTTGCACTCGGTTTAGAACCCAGCAAAGTTTTTACCCGTCCCCAGCAAGCCTTTGATACAGGTAAAGGCTACAGCCTAGCACAGAAAATGGTAGGTAAAGCTTGCGGATTACCTGGTGTGCGTCCCGGCACATCTTGCGAACCCATCATTACTACCGTTGGTTCTCAAGATACCACAGGCCCCATGACCCGCGACGAATTGACAGAACTCGCCTGTCTTGGTTTCAGTGCAGACTTAGTGATCCAAAGTTTCTGCCACACTGCTGCTTATCCCAAACCAGTAGACATCCAAACCCATCACGAACTCCCCGATTTCTTTGCATCTCGTGGCGGTGTCGCCCTCCGTCCCGGTGATGGTATCATCCACTCTTGGTTAAACCGGATGCTGCTACCCGACACCGTGGGAACTGGCGGCGACTCTCACACCCGCTTCCCCTTGGGTATTTCCTTCCCCGCCGGTTCTGGATTAGTGGCCTTTGCAGCCGCCTTGGGTGTGATGCCTTTAGATATGCCAGAGTCAGTATTGGTAAGATTCAAAGGTGAATTGCAACCAGGTATCACCCTGCGCGATGTCGTGAATGCCATACCCTACGTGGCAATTCAAAAAGGTTTGCTGACAGTAGAGAAGCAAAACAAGAAAAACGTTTTCTCTGGGCGAATTCTGGAAATAGAAGGTTTACCAGATTTAAAAGTTGAACAAGCCTTTGAACTCACCGATGCTAGCGCCGAACGTTCTTGTGCCGGATGCACAATTAAGCTGAGTGTAGAGACAATTTCGGAATATCTGCGTTCTAACGTAGCGCTGTTGAAAAATATGATAGCACGGGGCTATCACGATCCGCGTACCATGTTGCGCCGTGTGGCCAAGATGGAAGAATGGTTAGCAAATCCCGTCTTATTAGAAGGCGATGCCGATGCAGAGTATGCCGAAATAATTGAAATTGATTTAAACGAAATCAAAGAGCCAATTGTTGCTGCTCCCAATGACCCCGATAATATAAAATTATTATCGCAAGTTGCTAATGATCCAGTGCAAGAAGTATTCGTCGGTTCTTGCATGACAAATATTGGTCATTATCGGGCAACAGCCAAAGTTTTGGAAGGTGCAGGTGAAGTGAAAACTCGCCTGTGGATAGCACCACCAACGCGCATGGATGAACACCAATTAAAAGAAGAAGGTGTATACAGCGTTTTTGGGGCTGCGGGTGC
>JBGTMK010000646.1:0-11178 GCA_041743605.1 Nostoc sp. | reverse complement strand
TCCTCCCCTACCAACTTTTATGTATGGTGGGGGACTCCTCGCCGCGACCAGTTGAGCAGGCCACCTATTTCAAAAATAACCCCTCTTCTAGTTATGAAGAGGGGTTATTTTTAGGGTTTAAGGGAATTAAAAGTCTTAAATCACCATTTAATCGTGATTATTAATTAACAGCAGCAACGGCTGGGCGGCTACCAGCGGCGTGACGGTCAATCACTTCGTCAATTAAACCATAATCCCTGGCTTCTTCTGGCGACATAAAAAAGTCACGTTCAGTATCTTCAGCAATCCGCTCAATTGGTTGACCTGTATGTTCAGCTAAATAGTCGTTTAGCCGCTTCTTATGGTACAAAATTTCCCGCGCCTGAATTTCAATATCAGTCGCCTGTCCTTGAGCACCCCCTAAAGGTTGATGAATCATAATCCGAGAATGGGGTAGACTCATTCGTTTACCCTTAGCACCTGCACTGAGGAGGAAAGCGCCCATGCTCGCCGCCAATCCGGTACAAATTGTACAGACATCAGGGCGAATGTGTTTCATAGTGTCAAAAATGCCCATACCAGCCGTCACCGAACCACCGGGAGAATTGATGTACATATAAATGTCCTTCTCCGGGTCTTCAGCATCCAAATACAGCAGTTGGGCAACAATCAAGTTAGCAATGTTGTTGTCAACCTGTTGTCCCAAAAAGATGATGCGCTCACGTAACAGCCGTGAGTAGATGTCAAAGGCGCGTTCACCTCGACCCGATTGTTCAATAACGATAGGAATCATGGAAGCGTGTTTGTGGCTACTTTAAATACATTTTATCGGTGACAGCACAAAACTGGGGTTTATCTCTACTGTTCTCCGTTAGATAGAAGCAAATCTTTCCCATTCTGCTTTATCAAACAAGGGAGCAAAAGCAAATTTTGCAATAGATTCAACCTTTAAGGGCACTTTTTAGTGTTAAAAGCTGTCTAAGAGAATATCCCGGTTTAGGGAAGAACTGATTAAAAAACTCCAACTATCGCCAATCTTATGTTTCGGCCTTTGCTGTATAACCTTGGCGATGTGTGATTATACCGATAACCGAAATCCGACTTGCTTAGGAATTATATTAAATATCCAGTAACATTTTAAACATTTTTTTATAATTTCCCTCAGCAATTATCAAGTTATTTTTGTTAGATTCGGTAAATCGATAATACGAGGTGTATTTAGAATAACCAGTCCTACTTGAAATGCTATCCACTAAGAGAGAGACGTGCCATGCTGGAAAAACTTGTACAAGCTGCCATCATCACCTTCTTGCTCCATCTGATAGCAGGACTTAGCCCAAATACTTTAATTCAGACAAAAACAGCATCACCTGTGCGAGAAACGCCACCAAATATTGTTAGCTTGCTATTGCGAACTTTTCAGTAAAAATGTTTCATAAGTTGCACAGTTGTAAGTAAGTCGGTGCAAATAAACCTAAATATATAATCTTTTACACCAACTTACTTAGGCGATATCAAAAAGATGCATTACTAGCTCCTACCCAAGGAGTAATTCGCTTGTAGGGTTTCTTGCTTATGTAGAGTTGTCTAGGCTAACACTCCTGGGAACAGGGTAGACTGAGCAAAGAAGGCAACTACTTGCATTTGAACATGACTAATCGCCTTGCTGAAGCTAAGAGCCTCTATCTCCGCAAACACGCCGAAAACCCCATTGATTGGTGGCCTTGGTGTGACGAAGCACTTGCAACTGCAAGGGCGCAAAATAAACCGATTTTTCTCTCCATTGGCTACTCTAGTTGCCACTGGTGTACTGTCATGGAAGGCGAGGCTTTTTCTGATATTGCGATCGCTAACTACATGAATGCCAATTATCTTCCCATCAAAGTAGACAGGGAAGAAAGACCTGACCTCGATAGCATCTATATGCAAGCTTTGCAGATGATGAGCGGTCAAGGGGGTTGGCCTTTAAATATTTTTCTTTCCCCAGAAGATTTAGTACCGTTTTACGCTGGTACTTATTTTCCTGTAGACCCGCGCTATGGTCGTCCAGGATTTTTACAGGTGTTGCAAGCACTTCGCCGTTATTACGATACAGAAAAAGCGGATTTACAGCAACGCAAAGCCTTAATTATTGAGTCTCTGCTCACGTCTGCGGTATTGCAAGACGATACAACAACGGAGCTTGAAGACCATGAATTACTCCGCCAAGGTTGGGAAACCAGTACGGGTGTAATTACTCCTAGTCAATCTGGTAACAGTTTTCCGATGATTCCCTATACAGAATTAGCACTGCGGGGAACTCGATTCAATTTTGAATCTCGCTACGATGGCAAGCAAGTTTGTACCCAACGAGGACTAGACTTAGCGCTGGGAGGCATTTATGACCATCTGGGCGGTGGTTTTCATCGCTATACTGTTGACCCGACTTGGACAGTTCCCCACTTTGAAAAGATGCTCTACGACAATGGACAGATTGTCGAGTATTTAGCTTCTTTGTGGAGTACGGGAGTACAAGAGCCAGCTTTTGAGAGGGCGGTTGCTGGTACTGTACAATGGCTGAAGCGGGAAATGACCGCACCTGAAGGTTACTTCTATGCTGCTCAAGATGCCGACAGCTTCACTGAACCCACGGCGGTAGAACCAGAAGAAGGAACTTTTTATGTCTGGAGTTACAGCGAACTACAACAACTATTAACGCCTGAAGAATTAACGGAATTAGAACAGCAGTTTACGGTGACGCCTAACGGTAACTTTGAAGGACGTAATGTTTTGCAAAGACGCCATACAGGTCAACTGAGTGCAACACTGGAAGCGGCACTGAAAAAGCTGTTTACAGTTCGTTATGGCGTTAGTTCTGAGTCACTAGAAACTTTTCCCCCAGCTCGTAACAACCAGGAAGCGAAAACCACTAACTGGCCAGGTCGCATTCCCTCGGTGACAGATACAAAAATGATTGTCGCCTGGAATAGCTTGATGATTTCTGGGCTGGCTAGGGCTGGTGGAGTGTTCCGACAACCGTTGTATCTAGAATTAGCAGCACAAGCAGCGAATTTTATCTTGGAAAATCAGTTTGTAGATGGGCGTTTCCAGAGACTTAACTATCAAGGAGAAGCGACCGTTTTAGCTCAGTCTGAAGATTATGCTTTGTTTATTAAAGCTCTGCTAGATTTACAAGCTTCCAACCCTGAGCAGAAGCAATGGTTAGAAAGTGCGATCGCTATCCAAGATGAATTTAACGAATTTCTCTGGAGTGTAGAATTAGGTGGTTACTATAACACATCAAGCGATTCTAGTCAAGATTTAATTGTCAGAGAGCGCAGTTACGCGGATAATGCTACACCGTCAGCTAATGGAATTGCGATCGCTAATCTTGTCCGTCTCACCCTACTCACTGATAATCTAGATTATTTAGATTTAGCGGAACTTGGTTTGAAAGCTTTTAAGAGTGTGATGCATCGCGCTCCTCAAGCTTGTCCCAGCTTGTTTTCAGCTTTGGATTGGTATCGTAACTCTACCTTGATTCGCAGTACAACCGAGCAAATCAACGCTTTGATCCCCAAGTTTCTGCCGGTGGCTGCGTTTGCCATCACATCTGATTTACCAGAGGGAAGCGTTGGGCTAGTTTGCCAAGGTTTAAAGTGCCTTGCACCAGCAGAAAGTGTAGAGCATTTATTGCAGCAAGTGGAGAAAAGTCAGGTGAGGGCGTGAAATCGCTCTCAAGAAGGGATTAAATACTCAATATTCTCATTGAGATCCTCAACCGCCAGCCAGGGGTTATAAACCCCTGGCTAATAGCTTAAGTCCTCTAAAAGAGGACTAAACAAGAATTTTAGTCCATTTCAATTGGCATTCTAGCCCGCCAAGACTCGAAGTGCAAAGCTAGTCCACTCAAGTGGACTGAAACTCTTTGTTAGTCTTCTTTAGAAGACTTTCGCTATTAGCCTCAGAATGAATTCTGAGGCGGTTGTTGGGATTGATGCAAGATGTCAGTTTCAATGGACTTTGGCTATTAGCCAGCGATTTAAATCGCTGGCTAGTGATGCACACAAGTGCAAAATATATTTCTAACCTATATTTTTGTTGACGAATGACTATTAACTCATGTAGCAAATTAACCGCCATTGTATTAGCTGGGGGAAAAAGTTCTCGGATGGGTCAAGATAAAGCCTTGATTCTCATTCAAGGAGTGCCGTTGTTGCAGCGAGTTTGTGGAATTGCTCAAAGCTGTGCTGATGTTATTTATGTAGTCACTCCCTGGCCAGAACGCTATCAAGATTTGCTTTTACCTGGTTGCCAATTTATTCGAGAAGTACCTTTATCTGGAGAATCTCTAGCCCACGGGCCTTTAGTTGGTTTTGCTCAAGGGCTAGCCGAAGTAGAAACAGAATGGGTGCTGCTGCTAGCTTGTGATTTGCCGAGATTGCGGGTTGATGTGTTGCAAGATTGGGTAACTAGACTTGATGGTGTAGGAGATAATGCGATCGCAGCTTTAGCTCATCATCCCAAAGGCTGGGAACCCCTGTGTGGTTTCTATCGCCGTCGCTGTTTGCCACAACTCTTAGAGTTTATCAACCAAGGGGGGCGATCGTTTCAACATTGGCTTCAGCAATATCCTGTAGAAGTTTTGCCTTTAGCAGAACCCGAAATGCTGTTTAACTGTAATACACCAGAGGACTTGGCTTTAAGTTGAATTGAAGAAGATACAGAATTCAGAATAAATTAGTAGGGGATGAGGAGAATTTTCCTTCTGAATTCTGAATTCTGACTCCTGAATTCTACTGTTTACCGAGTGCGACAGAATTTGCGATTGTTATCATGCTGAGGGTATTGCCAAGAATAGGCAAAATGGCTGACTCCTTTTAATTGGGGGGCAAATTTTCGGAGTGACTGCATTTGCGCTTCTAGGGATGGACGATTACTAATTGATTCTCCCCATTTGCCGGCTAAAGCTGGAATCACTTGAGTACCCGGTTTAGTCATACTCAAAACCCGTTGCACTTGCGCCACAATACAACTGACATTACCGCAAGTTCCATAAGCCATTGGATGCCACTCTAATGTAGTAGGGAATCGATCCCAAGGTTGCAAACGGGAATCATACCCTTGTCCCACAGTTTGATTGCCATCGGGGAAAAACACCACTCCTGTGGAAATACCTTGCTGCTTTGCTGGGTAACTAGCTATGGTGACAAAATCTAAAATTCCTTGCATGGCGTGGGCAACGGCAAGCTGCCACAATTCCCATTGTAAAAGTGGTTGTCTATCGGTTGCAGACTGGATTGATTTTTGCGCTGGTGTGGGAGTGCGTCCTTGCCAGAGGGGTTCTCCTTCCTGGGGATAAAGTTTATCAACTTCCGTTATATCTGTACCAGTAACGTATCCCTTCCTCAAAAAGCGGCGAATTAAGTCCAACCCTTTATAATTTTGTGCCCGTTTAAATAAAGCTTCTTGGATTGCGGGACTAAAGAGCCATAAATCTGAAACTTTGGTGGCGATAGAATCACTTCCAGCTTGTCGGGGATAACGCACGTAGTCCAATAGCAAGCCATCTGGACGACGGCGCAAAACTTCTTCTACTAATTGGTAGTAGTCACGTTTCGCTTGCGTGTTGTAGGGATCAATAAATAGTTGAGAACCGTTATCTACAACATATAGGCTCGTTTGACCTTTACCATTACGAGCGATCGCTTCTTCTCTATCTGGACGCTGGGCGTAAGTATAGCCGAAATTGTTGGTAAACATCCAGGCGTAGACCTTTAAACCACGTTCTCGACCTTTTTTAATTGCTGTGGCGAATAAATCAATATTTTCTGCTCCTGGAGTGCGAATCACAGAAGGCCAAGCTGTCGGGTTGGCTGTTGCTGGTAATAATACCTGCCCGTCATAAAATACTTCTAAATAAACTTGGTTATAGCCACGGTTAACAATCCGATCCATAACCTGATCAATTGCTCCTGGCTGAATGTCACAAGGATACAAGCGCAACCAAAGGGCTTGGACTTGTGGCCAAGTTCGAGTACGGCAATTCTGTAATTCCTGTGCCTGTTTTTGTACTATATTTTGATAGCGCGTTTGAGCATTTTGATTGCCTTTGAGGGCTGATAAACGTAAATTTTCTTTTTCTTGCGCCGCCGCTGATGATAACTGACAATATTCAGTTACTTGTGCCCTTGCTGGTTCGCCCCCAAAGTTGGGGAGCAACGAACTGCTAGTGAAAACAACAGCGAATAGGCGCCGCCAAAATAATGTTGATCTTCCAAAGTTCAAGGGACGGTTAGACATACCTACCAGTAGATGAACACAATAATCAATCATTGACCCCAACTCAGATAATTAGGGGCAACGTGTATCAAATTATATATAGCAATCCTAAATGATATGTGAAAAATTTTAAGTAATGTTAGGTATAACTGTGTCTTACATATCCAGGTTTTGGTAGGCAAAGCTTACCCTACATATATTTCAAAAATCACAGTAGGAGTTCTATAGTTAATTTGTAAGGGTTTTGAAACCTATTTTTTCAAGACTCCTAAAGGTCTATTTGTGTTGCCGTATTTTTATGGAAAAATATAAATCGCAGTATAAAACACCTGAATAGAGAGTAAGTTTAGTCTGCTATTGGGTAAGCTCTTCTTCTACCTTAAGTAGTGAAAATCTATCAAAACGAGTAGAATTTTTTAACCAAGAATATCCTGGCTTATAGCTAAGAAAGTGTCAATTAATTTCGTAAAAAATCTAAAATTAAGGTTTATTTCAAGTTGACAAAGTAATCCATCATGGGTCAGGAGTCAAAAGTTTTGACTCCTAACTCTTGATGATTGAGTAGGCAATAGTTAATAGTTAACCGCCACGATTCAGTGCCGTCTCTACCTGCTTTAACTCTTTCTCTAGACGATTTTTGAGTTTTTCGGGTACGGGACGGTTTGGGTAAGAGCTGTAATGTCCAGCCAGAGAGTTGAGGGCTGTTCGTATGGTTGTAAAGGAGCCAAGACCAGAAACAGAGTTAGCCCGTTGGTAGCGAGCTGAAAAGTCATTTATTTTTTGACGCGCTTCTGCTTGAATTGCTGCTTTGTCTGGCGAATCTTCTGATAGTTCTAAAGCTTGTCTCATGATATTGACTACAGCCAAGGTGTCTTGGCGATAATCTCCACTTAAACTATCTGGACTACCAGAACAGCCCATTAAGCCGATAGCTACAACCAAAACCAGTGCAAGCAAACGCGACCAATAGCGCTTCATAATGCATTAAGTAAAAGAATACGTAAATCAACGTCCATCCTATCTTGAATTGGTAACTTGGGGATCAATTGAGTGCTGAGTGGGGAGTGGGGAGTGGGGAGTAGGGAGTAGGGAGATAGGGGAGACAAGGGGAATACCGCATGACAAATGACCAATGACCAATGACAAATGACTAATGACCAATGACTTTTTGATAAAGAGTCTCCCGCTGTTTGTAAGGTCGTGCTAAAGATGCGATCGCAGCTTGCAAGCTTTCCACTTCCATACACGTACCGCCCAAAGCACCGGCCATTGTGGTAATGTGTTCCTCCATCAATGTGCCGCCGATATCGTTGCAACCCCAAACTAAGGCTTCCGTCGCACCTGCAAGCCCCAGTTTTACCCAACTCTGCTGATGGTTGGGAATCCAATTACCTAAGTAAATCCGCGCCACAGCCCCTAAGAGCAGTGCATCACTCAAAACTGGTTGATCGCGTCCGACACGGCGACGTAAGGATTTGGGCGCTTCTTGCCCAACGAAGGGTAATAAAATAAACTCTGTTATTCTTGCTGGATATTCCTGATTGATAGCGGTTTGTTGGAGCGATCGCAATTTTTCTAAATGCCCGATTTGCTGTTCGTGGGTTTCAATATGCCCAGATAACATGGTGCTAGTGGTATGCAATCCTAATTTATGAGCGGTGCTGACAATTTCTAGCCAAGTGGCTGTATTAATCTTCTCTGGACATAGTATTCGCCTTACTTTATCGTCTAACACTTCCGCTGCTGTTCCCGGCATTGAGCCAACACCAGCATCGCGCAAAGCAGTAATCACATCAGCATACTCAAGTCCATCGAGTCTGGCGATAAATTGCACTTCCTGGGGAGAGAATGCGTGGAGATGTATCTGGGGAAATTCCTGTTTAATCGTTTCTACGACCTTGAGATAATAGGGCAAAGATTTGCCATTTATCAGTGCTTGCGGATTTAATCCCCCTTGCATACAGATTTCCGTCGCACCTCGCCGCACCGCATCTGTCGCTTTTTCCAAAATTTGCGCCGAATCTAGCCAGTATGCATCGGTATCACCATCATCTCGACGAAAAGCACAAAAACTACAGTGCTGCTCACAAATGTTAGTAAAGTTGATATTACGGTTAACTATATAGGTGACAGTATCGCCTGACTGTGTTTGGCGGAGTGTATCGGATGTAGTACGTATTGCTGCGATCGCCTCCGGGTCAGTTTGTTGTAACAATACCACTCCTTCTTCGAGAGATAAGTCGTACCCCATCAAGGCACGTTCCAGAATTTTTTCAACAGCAATTTTTGTTAGCATTACTTTCTTAATTTCTTAGTAAATTTTAATTTTATCAACAATAATTCAGAATTAAGGAGCCAGAATTAAGTATGAATGAGAGTCTATCTGAGCGATAAATATTGTTTTAAAATCTCACCAAGTTGTCGGAAAAACTAGTATTAAATAACAACTAAAAATGCTTACCAACATTTCTTTAAACACGATTTATATTGTCTATAAGCCAATTAAATACGCTACAAATTACCGACAGTTACTTGCTGGCGTTTATATCTAAGGTACTATTATATTCATTGTCTGTACTCTAAGTACTAAAAAGTAATAAGTATATTAACAATAAGCATAAAACAGTTAGTTTTCGCTCAATATTATTTATACATAAATTGACGTAGAAATACCGTTAAGATTCCGAAAATTTGGCTGGATTTTTCACTTGCAGATCCTCACTTTACCTAGATTTAATAACTTCAGTAGCAATTTTGAAGCACTATAAAATTATTGACAATTATTGTTAATTCCTCTAATATTTAAAAGCAATTGAAAATCTTTTGCAATTCTTTGTCTGGTGCTAACCGTAACTAAATATCATGCCCAACAACTCCGCTCTGGTTAACAGAAAACCGTGGAGCCGCCGTCAATTACTGAAGCTGGGCCTAGTAGGTGCTGGAGTGACTGGTGCAGCAGGGCTTTGGCAGATACTAAATCTACAAAGTCAGACAATCGTCAAAGTGCCACCACTTAATATAGAAGCACCAGACGACGTTACTAACCCGATGAAGATGTTAAGGGAATTTGATTATGGGACGGTGAAGCAAGAAAATGGGCGGACTATCCGGGAATTTCAGTTAACTGCGGGTACTTCCATCATAAAACTCAATAGTGCTGTCTCTTACAACATCTGGGATTTAAACGGTCGGATACCAGGGCCAACGCTACGGGCAAAACAAGGCGATCGCATCCGGGTACTATTTCTCAACAACGCGGGGCATTCTCACTCCTTGCATTTTCATGGCGTTCATCCGGCAGAAATGGATGGTGTTCGCCCAATCAGCAACGGCAAAGCCACGATTTATGAATTTGATGCTGAACCTTATGGCGTTCACCTATACCACTGCCATATCCAACCAGTCACCCGTCACATTGCTAAGGGGCTGTATGGAATGTTCATCATCGATCCACCTACCCCTCGTCCGCCGGCTGATGAAATTGTACTAGTGATGGGTGGTTATGACGTGAATGATGATAGCCATAATGACTATTACGCCTTCAATGGTCTGCCCCACTATTACATGCATCATCCCATTCCGATTTACAAAGATCAGTTGATTAGGCTGTATGTCCTCAACATCATTGAATACGATCCGGCAGTGACGTTTCATCTCCACGCCAACTTCTTTGATGTCTATCGCTCTGGTATGAGCATGACTCCTAGCGAGAAAACTGACGTGATTACGATGGGTGTAGCAGAAAGGCACATCTTAGAATTTGCTTTTCGCTATCCAGGTAAGTATATGTTCCATCCCCATCAAGATGCGATCGCAGAAAACGGTTGTATGGGTCAATTTGACGTACTTACCGAGAGGATCTCCCAAAATCCTGTGAAAAATTCCTGACAATATTATTTAGTATTCGTAATTAATTCATGAAAGTTTTAGAGAATAGTTGATAAAAAATCTCATTATATGCAACAGTAAAATCTATGACAATCTGTCAAATAAACTAGATCCTATTAGTCTGTCAATAAATAATTGATGGATAAATTCTTTGTAGAGACGGCGATTTATCGCGTCTCTCTAACCGTCACAATGAATTTGACAGACTACTAGTAATCGTTTGAAATTTTTCAATTAATACCTTTTAAGTTGTGTGAGAAGCAAAAATGATAAAACTTCGTTATATCTGTTTTACAGCAGCAGCAGCCTTAATAGTTACCTTGAGTTCCTGTAGTAGTACACCAACCGCAGAAAATCCATCAGCACCAATTGCTAGCCCTCAAGCTACAGAAGCAGTAAGTCATAGTGGTCACGGTGGTAAAGACAAAATTAACATTAACACTGCTATATTGTCACAATTAGATAAGTTTGAAGCCAAGTTAGGTGTTCCGGCATTATCGAACAAAATCCAAGCAAGTCGGCCTTATGGGAGTCCAGAAGATTTAGTTACTAAAAAAGTAATTACTCAAGAACAGTTCGACCAAATTAAAGACCAGGTTGGTGTTCAAGAAGTTGTACTCACAGGTGAGGCAAAAGATGTTGACTATATGTCTAAATTAGGCTTAATGAAAGGGCATCTTTTAGTAGCACAAGAACTTCTGGATCAGAATCAGCCGAAACAAGCAGAACCTCATATAGGACATCCGGTTGAAGAAATTTACGTTGATGTAGAAGAACAATTGAATGAGCGCAAAGTTAAAGAATTTAAGACAACTTTGGTGAGTTTGCAAGATTTAGTGAAATCTAGTCCGAAAGATAGCAAAGTTAAAACTAATTTTACTTCTTCAGTGCAAGCAGTTGACGGAGCGATCGCAGCTTTGCCAGCAGACGAACGCTCAAAACCAGCTTTTGTGCTACAGGTAATTAACGAATTGCTAGATTCAGCTAACTCCGAATATGGCGCTGCGATCGCAGATGGTAAAATAACCGCACCAATTGAGTATCAAGACT